>NZ_JBFAOJ010000072.1:0-50640 GCF_040675205.1 Streptosporangium sp. NPDC049644
GACGCCCCGCCGCGCCGGGGCGTCCCCCGGCGCCTCGCTCCCCGGGGAGGGCACCTCACGAATGCCCCACACCTCCCTCTCCTCCGTGTTACCAAAGCGTTCCCCAAGGGGACTGAACTTTTTTCACACCTTACATTATCCTCCGTTGCACCCCCCGACAGGAGGAAGAAATGATCAGGAGAGTCACAGGGGCCGCGGCGGGCATGGCACTGCTGGCCGGGCTTGTCGCCTGCGGCGGCAACGGGACGGCCTCGGAGGCCACCACGCTGACCTACTGGATGTTTCAGGACCGCACCCCGCAGGCGGGGGAGGTCGTCGAGAAGCTACGCACCGACTTCGAGAAGGCCAACAAGGTCACCGTCAAGATCGTCAAGATCCCCAAGGACGACTACAACACCAAGCTGGGCAGCGCCGTCGCCGCCGGCACCGTCCCCGACGTCGGCATCCTGGACCAGCCGCTGGTGGCCAGGTACGCACTCGACGGCACCGTCAGCGAGATGCCCGCCGGCACCGTCGACGAGAAGACGTACTACGCGGGCGCGCTGAACACCAACAAGGTGAACGGCAAGCTCTACGGCCTGCCGCTGGACCACACCGCGGTGGCGCTCTTCCACAACAGGAAGCTGGTGCCGACGCCGCCCAAGACCTGGGACGAGCTCAAGCAGGCGGCCGCCAAGGTCCACCAGGACGATCCGAAGATCGCGGGCATGGTGGTGCCCAAGGGCGACGGCTACGGCGGCTGGATGTGGCCCGGCTTCCTCGCGGGCGCCGGCGGCTCCCTCGTCGACGAGAAGGACAAGAAGATCCTGTTCGACCAGCAGCCCGGCGTCGACGCGCTCCAGCTCTGGGTGGATCTACTGCCGTCCTCCCCCAGGGCGATCACCGACTCGGACAAGGCCTTCGAGAACGGCCTGGCCGGGATGATGATCTCCGGCCCGTGGGACGTGGCCAACATCAAGGAGCAGTTCCCCGAACTGGAGTTCGGCACCGCCCCGCTGCCGTACAAGACCGAGCCCGCCGGCAACATCGGCGGCGAGAACGCGGTGGTCTTCAGCAAGGGCAGGAACCCCGAACTGGCGTGGAAGTGGCTCACCTTCCTGACCAACGCCGACAACAACACCGCGCTGGCGCAGGCGCTGGGGGGCTTCCCGACCAATGTGGCGGCGGCGGAGAGGGACGCGGCCACCTTCGGACCCGACCAGGCGGCCTTCCTCGAGCAGCTCAAGGTCGCCCATGCCAGGCCGGCCCTGCCGGAGTGGATCCAGATCAACGACGAGATCATCGCCCCCGCGATCGAGTCCGCGCTGAGCGGCAAGGTCACCTCCCAGCAGGCGCTGACCGAGGCGGCGACCAAGACCCGCGCGCTGCTCGGCTGGAACGGCTAACGCGAAAGCGAGGCAAACGTGGCATCTCCGGTGCTGGCTGACAAGCCCGCCGTGACGCCCCTCCCCGGGCGGCGCCGCCGCCCGGGTTTCGGGCGGCGCGACCACGTCATCGGGTGGCTCCTGATCGCCCCCGCGGTGGTTTATTTCGTGATCTTCCTGCTCTACCCCGCGCTGGCCGCGCTGTACTACAGCTTCACCGACTGGAACCTGCGGTCGGCGCCCAACTGGGTGGGACCGGCCAACTACTCCGACCTGCTCTTCGACGACGTACGGTATCCGCACTTCTGGAAGTCGATCCGGGTCACCCTGCAGTACACGCTGATCGCCGTACCGCTGACCCTGGTCACCGCGCTCGCCCAGGCACTGCTGATCAACACGATCCGCCGTGGTTCCAACCTCTTCCGGCTGCTGCTGTTCCTGCCGGTGGTGACCGCCGAGGCCGCGGTGGGCGCCATCTGGCGCTGGCTGTACGACCCGCAGTACGGGCTGGTCAACAGCCTTCTCGGCCTGTTCGGCGTCCCCGGGCAGAACTGGCTCAACACCCCCGAGCTGGTCATCCCGGCCCTGTCGTTCATCGCCGCCTGGCAGTGCGGCATCTCAATGATCATCTACCTCGCCGGGCTCAAGGGCATCCCCGACTCGATCCGCGAGGCCGCGATCATCGACGGCGCGGGTCCCGTCCAGCGGTTCCGGAGGATCGTCGTGCCGATGCTGCGTCCCACCACCTTCTACCTGCTGGTCACCGGCGTGATCGCGGCGCTGCAGGTCTTCGGCCTGGTGTACGTGATCTTCTCGGGCGGCGGCGGCAGGAGCGTCACCGGCGGCCCCGAGCAGTCGGGCCTGACCTACGTCCTGCACCTGTACCTGTTCGCGTTCCGCTACGACGCGATGGGCGCGGCCTGCGCGATGTCGTTCATCCTGTTCCTCTTCATCATGATCATCACTGCGCTGCAGTTCAAGTTCGTCAGGCAGGAGGCGTCGTGAGGACGGCCGGTAAAGCGCGGCTCGCGCTCGTCTACATCGCCCTGGTGCTGCTGGCGGCCATATCGGTGATCCCGTTCCTGTGGATGCTGGCGACCTCCTTCAAGCACGGCCCGGACGTCTACACCAAGGTGCCCAGCCTGCTCCCGCTGGATCGCAAGACCGGTGAGTGGTCGGCCACGCTGGAGAACTACGAGCACGTCCTGCGGGTCGGCGGGCTGGGCCAGGCGTTCCTCAACAGCGTCTGGGTCTGCCTGATACTGGTTCCCGGCAAGCTCCTGGTGGACGCGCTGGCCGCCTACGCCTTCGCCAGGATCCCCTTTCCCGGCAGGGACAAGCTGTTCGTCGTACTGCTCGCGGGCATGATGGTCCCCACGATCACGCTGCTGGTGCCACGCATCCACGTCACCCAGGCGCTCGGCATGTTCGACTCCGGATGGGGCCTGATCCTGCCCAACGTCGCCTCGGTCCTGGACATCTTCCTGCTGCGCCAGTTCTTCATGTCGCTGCCCGGCGAACTGGAGGAGGCGGCGCGCATCGACGGCGCGGGACGGATGCAGATCTTCTGGCGCATCATCATCCCGCTGTCGAAGCCGGTGCTCGCGGTCGTGACGATCACCAGCTTCATCTTCCACTGGAACGACCTGGTCTGGCCCCTGGTGGTGCTCAACGACCCCGATCTCTACACGCTGCCGCTGGCCCTGCAGCAGCTGGCCAGCAGCGAGTCCGGACGGGCGTACCACATCATGGCGGGCGCCGCCCTGGCGGTCGTCCCGGTCATCGTGGTCCTACTGATCTTCCAGCGCCGCATCATGCAGGGGATCGCGTTCACCGGGCTCAAGAGCTGACCGCGCTCCCGGCGCGGGTCCGGCCCGGACGGCAGGGCCTCCGGCGGCCACGGCCGCCGACCACCAGAGGGGGAATCCGCGACAGTGGAACGATCGGCCACCTCGCCGGCGTCGCCGGGGGCGGGCGGGAGCGGAACGCCGCGTGACCGCGAGGACATGCGCCGGCTCGTGACCGAGCTCGTCCTGCCGCTGGTCCCCCATCTCAGTCCGGGACGGGCGCGACTTCGGCTCGGGAGCAACACGGCCCACTACGACGACGCGGCCGCCGAGCTGGAGGCGTTCGCCCGCCCGCTGTGGGGGCTGGCGCCGCTGGCGGCCGGAGGGGGATCCTTCGAGCACTGGGAGCTCTGGCGCCGGGGACTCGCCGCCGGGACGGATCCCGGGCACGGGGAGTTCTGGGGGTCGGTGACCGACGCCGACCAGCGGCTGGTGGAGACCGCCGCGATCGGCCTGGCGCTGGCCCTCGCACCCGAGGCCGTGTGGGACCCGCTGAGCGGCCGGGAACGCGACGGCCTCGCGGCCTGGCTGCTCCACTCGATGACCGTCGAGGCCGTCGACAACAACTGGCAGTTCTTTCCCGTCATGGCGGGGCTCGGCCTGGACCGCGTCGGGGTGCGCTTCGACTCCGGGCCCAACCTCGCCCGTCTGGAGCGGCTGGAGTCCTTCGCGCTGGGCGGCGGCTGGTACAGCGACGGCCCCACCGCCCAGCGCGACTACTACGTCCCCTTCGCGATGCACTACTACGGCCTGGTCTACGCCGCCCTGGCCGCCGACCGCGATCTGGGCCGCGCCGGGCGCCTGCGCGAGCGGGCGGCGGCCTTCGCGCTGGACTTCCGGCACTGGTTCACCTCCGGCGGAGCCGCCGTGCCCTTCGGCCGGAGCCTGACCTACCGCTTCGCGCAGGGCGCCTTCTGGGGCGCCCTCGCCTTCGCCGGGGTCGAGGCCCTGCCGTGGGGTGAGGTGAAGGGGCATCTGATGCGGCATCTACGCTGGTGGCTCGGGCGGCCGATCCGCGACTCCGCCGGCCTGCTCACCCTGGGATACGGCTACGCCCAGCCCGCTCTCACCGAGCAGTACAACGCCCCCGGCTCCCCGTACTGGGCGCTGAAGGCGTTCCTGCCGCTGGCACTCGCCGCCGGGCATCCCTTCTGGACGGCCGACGAGGAGGCGGCGCGGGAACTCGCCGCGACCAGCGTCCAGCCGGAGGCGGGGGTCGCGCTGATGCGGTGCGAGCGGGGACGGCAGGTCGTCATGCTGAGCGCGGGGCAGCACCACACATGGGTGCGGCACGGCGCGGCGAAGTACGCCAAGTTCGCCTACTCGACGGCCTTCGGGTTCAGCGTGCCGGGCGGCTCGTGGGGGCTGGAGCAGGGTGCCTTCGACAGCACCCTGGCGGTGAGCGACGACGGGACGCACTGGCGGCCCTGCGAGGTGCCCGAATGCCTCTCCGCACGCGGCGGCCTGCTCCACGCCCGCTGGACGCCATGGCCGGACGTGGAGGTCGACACCTGGCTGCTCCCGCGTCCTCCGTGGCACGTACGGGTGCACCGGCTGCGGTCCGGGCGTGGGCTGTCGTCGGCCGAGGGGGCGTTCGCCGTCGACCGGGATCCCGCCGCGCACCGCGCCGCCGAGGGCCCCGGCCACGCCCGCCTCGACTCCCCCGCCGGGCTGTGCGTGATCGAGGACCTCCGCGGGGCCCGGAGCGGGGAGCTGGTCCTCCCCCTGCCGGGTACCAACGTCATCGTGCCGCGTACGGTCATTCCCACGCTGCGCGGCGAGCACGAGCCGGGCGAGCACTGGCTGGCCTGCGCGGTCCTCGGCCTCTCCGGTCCGTGCTCTTCCACCCCCGCTCCCTCCGGCACCGGGCCGGCCACGGGCTGGCCGGAACCGCCCGGCCTGGAGGAGGTCTCGGCGCTTCTCCCCGGCGGCCACCCCTTCGGGGACCGCTGACGGCACCGCGCGGCACAGCGGCGCAGGGGCACGGCGGCACGGCGGGGGGTGCGGCCGGGGGCACGCGGTCTCCGGACCGATCGCGGAACGCCATGGCGGGTGGCCGGCCGACCAAGGAGGGAAATGTGTCGAAATCACCCATAACGGGAACTTTCCCTCTAGAAACACCATCGCTTTCCTGAGCATCCCACCGGACATGGCACCGCGATGCCCGGGGGCCGGAACAGAGTGCCACATTGTCGTGACTCACCGATACCGCCCACCCCCTGAACATCACACAAGTCTGTAGATCCACAGATAAATGTTGAAAGGGGACGGGGATGACTGGTCTGGCGACCGAGAACACGCTGATCCGGAACGCCTCGGACGTGGAGGCCTTCGCACGGCAGTGCTTTCCCGCCTCCACCGGCGAGCAGGTGGGAGTCGAGCTGGAGTTCCTGGTCTTCGACCGCACGGCTCCCGCCCGCCAGGTTCCGTGGACCAGGATCGCCGAAGTCCTGCCGCCGCTCCCCGGCGGGAGCGTGGTGACCTTCGAGCCTGGTGGCCAGCTGGAGCTCTCTGGGCCGCCGGGCCCGCTGACCGACGCGATCACCCGCCTCACCGCCGACGTGGACGCCGCGCGCGGAGCGCTGCGGGACGCCGGCCTGGTGTTCGCCGGGGTGGGACTCGACCCGCTGCGGCCCGCGTGGCGGCAGCTGCGCCTGCCCCGGTACGAGGCGATGGCGGAGTTCCTCGGCAGGCCGTACGGGGCGCTGATGATGTGCTCGACGGCCTCGATCCAGGTCAACCTGGACCTGGGCACCAGACCCGCGACCAGGTGGGACCGCGCCCACCTGCTGGGTCCCGTCCTGGTGGCGGCCTTCGCCAACTCGCCGCTCAGCGGGAGCCGGCCGTGCGGATGGATGTCCGGCCGCCAGGCGGTGTGGGATCGGCTCGACCGCACCCGGACGGCCGCTGTCCCCGCCGGCGGCGACCCCGCCGCCGACTGGGCCGAGTACCTGCTCGACGCCCGCCTCATGGCCGTGCGCGAGGCGACGGGGAGCACGGGGGACCCGGAGAGTTCCGGGGACGCGCGGTATCGCCCGGTCCGTGATGGCTCGACCTTCCGCGACCGGCTGGCCACGTCCGCGCGGCCACCGACCCTGGCGGATCTGACCTACCACGCCACGACGCTCTTCCCGCCCGTACGGCCACGCGGCTGGCTGGAGATCCGCTACCTCGACGCCCAGCATCCGGCGAGCTGGCCGGTGTGCGCGGCGGTGACCCACGCTCTGGTGACGGACGACCGCGCGGCCGACGCGGCGCTGGCCGCGGCCGAGCCGTGCGCGGGAATGTGGCAGCGGGCGGCACGCCGCGGCCTGGCCGACCCCCTGCTGCGCAGGGCCGCCGAGTCCTGTTTCCGCGCCGCCCTCGCGGCGCTGCCGAGGCTGGGGGCGACACCGGCCCTGGTCTGCGAGGTCGCCGCGTTCGCCAACCGCCACGTGAGCCCCAGCCGCTCCCCGGCCGCCGACCTGCTGAACCTGGCCGGCGGGCCGGAACGGCGCCTGCCCGACTGGCTGGCCCAGGAAGGACGGATCTGACGCCCGCACCAAGGCCGGCCCGGGACCTGCCCGGGACCGGGGAGCGGAATCTCCAGCACGGAGGTATCTGATGAGCGACCTCAAGGAACGGATCGCCGCCGGGCTGACCGCCGCGCGGAGCCGGTCCACCGCCTACACCGACGCCGAGGAGGAGCTGCTGGTCAGGCAGCACTCGCCGCTGATGTCGCCGCTGGTGTGGGATCTGGCGCACGTCGGCAACTACGAGGAGCTGTGGGTGCTGCGGCAGGCCTGCGGGATCACCCCGCTCCGCCCGGAGATCGACGACCTGTACGACGCGTTCCGGCATCCGCGCGCGAACCGCACGGCCCTGCCCATCCTGGGGCCGGCGGAGGCGCGCCGCTACATCGAGGGCGTGCGCGGCCGGGTGCTGGACGCCCTGGACGCGATCGACCCGTACGGCCCCGACCCCCTGCACCGGGGCGGTTTCGTCTTCGGCCTGGTGATCCAGCACGAGCACCAGCACGACGAGACGATGCTCGCCACCCTGCAGCTGTCCGGCGCGCCCGGCCTGGTCCGCGACGGCGAACTGCCGCCCGGCCGGCCCTCGGGTGCCGACGAGGTGTTCGTTCCCGCGGGCCCCTTCACGATGGGCACCGACACCCTGCCGTGGGCCTACGACAACGAACGCCCCGCCCACCGGATCGACCTGCCCGGCTACTGGATCGACAGGCTCCCCGTCGGCAACCGCGCCTACGCGGACTTCGTCGCCGACGGCGGCTACGACGACCCCCGCTGGTGGTCCCCGCAGGGCCGGCTCTGGCTGCAGCGGAGCCGCGCCTTCGCCCCGCTGTTCTGGATCTCCGACGGCGGCGCCTGGTGGCGCACCCGCTTCGGCCGGACCGAGCCCCTTCCCATGGACGAGCCCGTTCAGCACGTGTGCTGGTACGAGGCCGACGCCTACGCCCGGTGGGCCGGCAGGCGGCTGCCCACCGAGGCCGAGTGGGAGAAGTCCTGCGGCTGGGACCCCGAGGCCGGGCGGGCGCGGAGATATCCGTGGGGGGACGACGACCCCGGGCCCGCCACGGCGAACCTCGGGCACCGGGCGGCACGGCCCGCACCGCTCGGCGCCTTCCCCGCGGGCGCGGGCGCCTACGGCGCCGAGCAGATGATCGGGGACGTGTGGGAGTGGACCGGCTCGTGGTTCCTGCCCCACCCCGGCTTCCGCAGCTTTCCCTACCCCGAGTACAGCGAGGTGTTCTTCGACTCTCGGTACCGGGTGCTGCGCGGCGGATCCTGGGCGTCCGACCCGGCCGTGGTCCGCACCACGTTCAGGAACTGGGACCGTCCTGCCCGCAGGCAGATCTTCTCCGGCTTCCGGTGTGCCCGCTCGGCCTCCCCCGAGGACTCGCCGGAGGAATCCCAGGGCCACTCCTCGGAGCACCTCTCCGGGCGCTCACCGGGGCAGCGGTAGATGTGCCGCCACGCGGCCTGGCTGGGCGCCCCCCGCCCGCTGGCCTCACTGATCCACGAGCCCGGCCACGGCCTGCTCCGGCAGGCCCACGCCCCGCGCCTGCAGCGCTACGGCACCGTCAACGCCGACGGCTTCGGCATGGGCTGGTACGACGTCTGCCGCGCCGAACCGATCCGCTACCGCCGTACGATCCCCATCTGGGCGGACGCCAACCTGACGGATATCGCCCGGGTCGCCCGCTCCGGCTGCCTGCTGGCCGCCGTACGGTCGGCCACCGCCGGGATGCCGATCGAGGAGAGCGCGACCGCGCCCTTCGCCGACGGGCCGTGGCTGCTCAGCCACAACGGCCGCGTGGCGCGGGAGGCGGTCAGGGAACTCGCCGAGGACGCGGAGAGCTCCTGCGACTCGGCGTGGCTCGCCGCCGCGGTGTTCACCCGGCGGCGCATGGGCGACCCGCTCGGCGAGGCCCTGGTGGAGGTCGTCACCCACGCCGGGGTGAAGGATCCCGACGCCCGGCTGAACCTGCTCGCCTGCGACGGCCGGTCGATCGCCGCGACCACCTGGGGCGACACGCTCTTCCTCCACCTCGGGGACCACCCGCGCGACGGCGTGCTCATGGCGAGCGAACCGCTGGACGACCGGCCCGGCTGGCAGGCCGTACCGGATCGGACCCTGGTCCTCGCCGCCGCGGACGGCGTGCGCGTCCAGCCGCTGTGACCAGGCAGCGGCGGCACCGTGGCAGCACTGCGACAGCACCGTGGCAGCACCGTGATGAAGAGGAGCCGGACCGCAGGAGAACACAGCACCCCGGTCACGGACCGGCGAGCAGGACCCGTGACCCACGGACCCAGGAGGCCCCGTGTCAGTCAGCCAGTCAGCCGTACACCTGGTGGACCATCTCGGCCGTGACCATCTTCACCAGGCACTCGAACACGACGTCCGCACCGGGCTGACGTCGACGCCCAAGTGGCTGCCGCCCAAGTGGTTCTACGACGAGGCCGGCAGCGAGCTGTTCTCCAGGATCACCCGGCTGCCCGAGTACTACCCCACCCGCCGCGAGCTGGCCATCCTGCGCCGGCACTCCCTCGACATCGCCACGCGCTCCGGCGCCGACACCCTGGTCGAGCTCGGCTCGGGGACCAGCGAGAAGACCGTGCTGCTGCTCGACGCCCTCTCCGCTACGGGAACGCTGCGCGTCTACACCCCGGTGGACGTCGACGCGGCGACCCTGGCCGACGCCGCGCGCTGGCTCGCCCGGCGCTACCGAGGCCTGACCGTCCGGGCGATCTGCGCCGACTTCGAGGCGCACCTGGCGCTGCTGCCCCGTACCGGACGGCGGTTGGTGGCCTTTCTCGGCGGCACCGTCGGCAACCTCGCCCCGGCGGCACGCGAGGTCTTCCTGAAGGAGCTGCGCGCCACGCTACGCCCCGGCGACACCTTCCTGCTCGGCGCGGACCTGGTCAAGGACACCGATCGGCTGGTCGCGGCCTACGACGACGGGAGCGGGGTGACCGCCGCCTTCAACCGGAACGTCCTGCACGTGATCAACAGGGAGCTGGGCGCCGACTTCGACCCGGACGCCTTCGAGCACGTCGCGCTGTACGACGCGCGGCACGAGTGGATCGAGATGCGGCTGCGCGCGAGCCGCGCCATGCGCGTGCGGATTCCCGATCTCGGCCTGCGGGCCTCCTTCGTGGCCGGGGAGGAGATGCGCACCGAGATCAGCGCCAAGTTCCGCCCCGAGGGGCTGCGCCGGGAACTCCTCACGGCCGGTTTCGGGATGACCCGCCAGTACATCGACCCCACCGGCGACTTCGTCCTTCTTCTCGCCCACCCGTGATCCGTGGCCGCCGCGATGCGCACACGCCACCTCCTCACCCGGCGCGGCTCCTGGGACCATCGGGTCACGACGGGGGTCACCGGCACGGGCCCGGCCGTCGTACGCGGTCACGGTCAGGACAGCCGCCCCGAATTCGGGACGGCGATCCTCCGGAAGAGCAGGCTCCGTCCCTCCGTGTTTCCCGGAAGAAGGTCGATGAAGGAAACGGAGCGGAGAAGGTCCCGGCAGGCGGAGAGAGGGAAGACGGGCGACGCGGTCGTGTGGGGTGGGCCGCACCCGCCGGCTCTGCCGCCTGCCGGGAAGGTGAAGAGCACGGCGAGTGCGAAGTGTGGATCCGCGCGGGTCAGATGCGCGCGCCGACGTCGGCGCCGTTGGACGGGCGCAGGAAGGAGGAGGACGGGATCGAGCCGTCTGCCGCTCGGGGTCCGGTTATCGTGCTCGGATCGGTGCCGACGAAGGCCCAGGTGCCGCCGAGGTTCCAGGAGTTGCCCGAGCCGGAGGACGACGGGCCGAGCGAGGCCTGCGTCGCATTCGCCACCGACAGGTTCTTGGTGAGGGTGGAGCTGGAACGGGCGAAGTTGAATCCGGTGCCGCCGTTGCGCCACGCGGTGTTGCGGTCGGCGGTCAGCCGGCCGGGGTTGCCGTTGTCGATGAAGCCGCCGACCGCGTTGTCGAACGCGATGGAGTTGCGGATCAGGTGGTCGGCCTGCGGGTCCGGGTCACCGCCGCCGAGCTTGAAGCCGTTGCCGTCTCCGGTGTAGTCGGGCAGGTTCCACCGGTTGAATCCGTTGCCCCATGCCACCGACGACTCAACGGTGATCGGGGACAGGAACATCCAGAAGTCCAGGCCGTCATCGGAGTTGTTCCACAGCCGGGCACCGCGCACCACGTTGCCGCTGCCCGAGCCTTCCTTGATGGCCAGGCCGTCGGCGCTCTCGCCGTTCTTGCGCGGGTCGCGGTTGCCGTGGGCGTCCAGGTTGATGATCTGGTTGTTGCCGGAGGCGCCCTGAAGGTGCAGGCCCGACTCGTAGTTGTCCCGGGTGATCAGACGGTCGAAGACGTTGTCGCTGGTGTCCAGGCCGAAGATGCCGTACGGACCGTGGATGATCTCCAGGCCGGTCAGGCGCCACCAGTCGCCCTCGATGTGGATGGCCCCCCGCTCGGGGCGGGGGATGGAGGAGCCGACCGCACCGGGCGTGTAGGGCATGTTCTCGCCGTCGAGGATGACCCTTTCGCCGTTGTGGTTGCGCATCGTGATGGGCCGGCTCGGCGTGCCGTCTTTGAGGATCTGGATGTTGGTACTCGGCGCGTACGTTCCGCCCCGAATGACGATGGTGTGGCCGGGCTGGGCCAGATCGACCGCCCGCTGGATGGTCTTCAGCGGCGCGCTGAGCGTGCCCGGATCGGCGTCGTTGCCGTTGGTCGCCACGTACAGCTCGTTGGCCGGTTGCGGCTGGCCCCCGGTCTCGACGTCGAGGTAGTCGATGTTGGGCAGCCCGGCGGAGGTGGTCGGGGTGAGCCGGATGGTGTTGCTGCCCGCGTCGACCGGTACGGCCAGGGTGCTGGTGACCCAGGCCGTCCAGGCGCCGGTGCCTCCGAACGACGGGGTCGCCACCGTGGATCCGTTGACGATCAGGCTGGCGGGCCGGGCGGTGGTGGCGCCGTTGGCGAAGCGAATCCCCAATGTCGCTACACCGGCGCCGGAGGCGTTCAGGGTGAACTGGGCGTAGGCGCCGGTGGCGTTGTCGCCGTTGCAAAAACCGCGGCCGGAGTAGCCGGACCAGTTGGAATCGATGGTGCCGGTGCAGGCCGCAGGCGAGGTCTCGGCCTCATAGCGGATGGGCGCGGCGTGCGCCGCGTTCCCGGACAGCGCGACGAGTATGCCGGCGAGCAGGCCGGCGCACGCGAGGAAAGGCGTCAGGCGCATCGTTGGTCTCCAGGATCGTTGCATCGTCGGACGACGAGTGGAGGCGGGACCGCCACAGGTTGGTCTCTCCGGCGCCTTGGCCCGGCTCCGGCGACGGACACGACGCGAGAAGCCGCCACCGTTGCCCGTCCGGGCTGTCGATGTGGTCTCGTGGTCGCGGCCAAGGTCCTCTTTCGGGAACGCCGGGCAGGCGGGCGGGGACGTGCCCGCCCGCCTGCCCGGGATCTCTAGCGGCGGGTGATGTCGGATTCGGAGTACAGGCAGTGCGTGCCGTCCGGGCCCTCACCGATCTTGGTGGGCTCACTGCCCTTCGGCACACCCTTGTAGCGCTCGCAGATGGTGGCGCTGCCGTAGACGGTGATCCGGCTGAAGCGCGCGGTGTCGCCCCAGTTGGAGTTGATCCCGGCCAGCACCTTGGTGGAGCGGGCGGTGATGCCGTCCATCACCACGTGGCGCTTGTAGGAGGTGGAGCAGTTGCCACAGGCCCGGTACAGCTTGCCGGAGCTGTGCACCTGGAAGTTCCTGATCGTGAGCGTGCCGGCGCCGTTGTGCTGGAAGACCTTGTCGGCGCCGGACTTGGCACCGCCGCCGTCCACCAGGTAGGTGGCCGAGGAACTGGAGGACTTGAACGTCGCGGCGTCCTCGCCGACGTCGTTCCACCACACGTTGCGAATGGTGCAGGAGCCCTCGCAGTGGATGCCGTCACCGGCCGGGGCGTCGAGGATGACGTTCTGGATCGTGCCGCCGTTGGCCACGACGAACATCGGGTCCTGGCTCTCGCCCTGGCCTCCGTCGCCGATGCCGTAGTAGCGCTTCATGCCGCCGTCGAAGAACGTGCCGGCGTTGCGGGTGGTGGTCTGGTGCACGCTGCCGGTGTTCGAGGGCCACGGGCCGCTGCCGTCACCGTTGCCGGAGGGGGGCGGCGTCACGGTCGGGGTGGGCTCCGGGCTGGGGCCGGGCGTGCCGCCGCCGGCGGACTGCAGCGTCCACTGCTTGGTGGCCGCCGAGTCGCAGGAGTTCTGCTGCAGCAGGGCGCCGGAGGAGGTGGAGTTGTCCTGGACGTTGAGGCACTTGCCGCCGTTGCCGTTGACCACCCGGTAGTTGGATCCCGAAGCGGTGAGCTGCCAGGTCTGCGACGCGGCCCCGGTGCAGGACTCCTGCTGGACCGCCTTGCCGGCGCTGGTGGAGGCATCCCGTACACCGAGGCACTTGCCGCTGTGCGCCGCCTTGATCTGATAGCCGCTGCCCGAGGAGGTGAGCGTGAAGACCTGCCCGGCGGCGTTGGTGCAGGCGCTCTGGGCCAACTGGACGCCGTCGCCGGTGCTCTGTCCCGGTACGGCGGCGCACAGGCCGCTGCCGGCGTTGGCCAGCGTGTAGTTACCGTTGGAGGGGGCTGCCGAGGCTGGGGTGGAGAGCACGGTCACCAGCCCGCTGCCCGTCACGAGAGCGGCGGCCAGCGTGACCGCCAGTCTTCGGTCTTTGCGCATCGTAATCTCCAGTTCGGTTGGGGGTGCGAGCGCTTGGCGGGGTCGAAGCGCGTCAGGGGGCGATCTTCTTGGCGGCCGCGCCGACGACAGCCCACCCGCCCTGATCGTCGCCGTCCTCGTCAAGTTCCCTTCGCCAACAGGCCGGCCTGCCGGACACCATGGAAGAGATCGCTCACCTTGCATCGGTAAGCGCTTTCCCGGCATGTTCGGAGTGAAGCACAAGGCGGACGGAGACGAGAAGCCCCGATGGGCGAAACACCTCGACGGCTCGACGTCGGGGCAGGTCAAAGCGTTTTTCTGGAGGTCACCCGAGTTGGGGCATCCCTGAAACTTTCATTTGCCGCCGTCAGGGTCCGCCGGTTGAGCCGTTCCGATGGCCTCGCCGACGGGATGTCCGCCCCGCAGGCCGGCGCCCCGCCCCGCGCCCGTCCAGGGCCGCTTCCGCCTCGACCTCACAGGCAGGAGACGGCCGCTCCCAGGGATGGCAGGGCGGGCAGTGCCATCCTGCGGACAATGTCGCCGTATCCGGCGATCCCCAGCTCGATCCGTCCCGGTCTGGACAACGACGATCTTAAGGGTTCGAGGGGGCGGAGTCCGGGGCAGCGCGACGCCGGGCGCGGAACCGGTCAGGCCAGGGAGCGGACGGAGCGGACCGCCTGCCAGACGGCGGAGTCGACGGCCTCGGGCGAGAGGATGTGGTCCAGGACCATGTGGGCGCAGCCGACGATCCCGGCGCCCGGGCCGAGGCGGCTGCGCTCGATGCGCAGGTTACGGGTCGCCAGGGCCGTCGAGCGGCGGTGGATCACCTCGCGGACCCCCGAGACCATCGGCTGGAAGGTCTCCGCCACGTCGCCGCCGAGTACGACCACGGCGGGGTTGAGCAGGTTGACCGCGCTGGCGACGACCTCGCCGAGCATCCGGGCGGCGTTGCGGACCACGGTCATGGTCTCCGCGTCGCCGGCTCGGACCAGGCTCACCACGTCGGCCATGGTCTTGACCTCGTGCCCCCGGGCGCGGAGCTCGCGCAGGATCGCGGTGCCGCTGGCGACCGAGTCGACGCAGTCGATGTTGCCGCAGCGGCAGAGCACTCCCCCGCCGTCGCGGACCGGGATGTGCCCGATCTCCCCGGCGGCGCCCAGTGCCCCCCGCAGGATCTCGCCGCCGGCGATGACGCCGGAGCCGATCCGGGTGGAGACCTTGATGAACAGCAGGTCGTCGGCCTCACCCGCGTAGATCGCGCGGTGCTCGCCGATGGCGATGACGTTCACGTCGTTGTCGAGGAGGACGGGAACGGGGAAGCGCTCGGCGATGATCGGCGGGATGGCCACCCCCGTCCAGCTGGCCATGATCCGGGCGCTCTCGGTGCGCCCGGCCGCGAACTCGACGGTGGCCGGGACCCCCAGGCCGACGCCGCGGACCAGGGAGACGGGGCGGTCGCCGAGCAGTTCACTCCAGGTCTGCATGACCAGCGGGAGGACGACGTCAGGGCCCTCCTCCACGTCCACGGACAACTCCGCGCGGGCCACCACCTCGCCCGCCAGGTCACAGACGGCGACCTGCGCGCGGCTCGCGCCCAGCGAGCCGACCAGGACGAGGCCGCCCGAGGCGTTCAGGACCAGCCGGGTGGGCGGACGTCCTCCGGTGGAGGGGCCCTCGCTGTCCTCCACGACGAGGCCCTGCTCCAGCAGCTCGGTGACGCGCAGGGACACGGCCGGCCTGGACAGGCCGGTGACGCGCCCTATGTCGGCGCGCGTGACCGCCTCACCGGAGCGGATGAGGCGCAGCACCTCACCGCTGGTGGCCAGCGCGGCAGCGGGACGTCGAGGCATCGGTTAAGTGAACCACACCTGCTTATGAAATGAAAACGTCGTACTTTCTCATCTCAAATGACAAAACTCGGCTTGTGTAGAGCGCAAGATATGGCTACTGTCCGATCTATCCCCAATTTCGGTAGATCATCACGGAGCGCTCCCCCATGTCCGAGACCCCGCAACCCGCCGACCTCATCGTCTTCGGTGGCACAGGTGACCTCTCCATGCGGAAACTCCTCCCGGCGCTCTACCACTCCGACCGCGCCGGCCTCCTCGACCCCTCCACCCGCGTCATCGCGATGTCCCGCGGCGGGCTCGACGACGCCGACTTCCGCGGCAAGGTGGACGCGGAGGTGCGCGGCTCGGTGCCGGTGGACGACCCGGACACCTGGCAGCGTTTCCTCGGCCGCCTGCACCACGTCAGCGTCGACATCGGCGGCCAGGACCCGACCGGGTGGGCGAGGCTCACCGGGCTGCTCGCCGGGTACGAGCACCGCGCCCGGGTCTTCTACCTGGCCAGCCCGCCCATGACGTTCGGCCCGTTCTGCCGGGAGGCACACCGCGCGGGTCTGGTCACCCCCGCCTCACGGGTGGTGCTGGAGAAACCCCTCGGGCGCGACCTGACCAGCGCACTGCGCATCAATGACGAGGTCGGCGCCATCTTCGACGAGCGGCAGGTCTACCGCATCGACCACTACCTGGGCAAGGAGACGGTCCAGAACCTCCTCGTGCTCCGGTTCGCCAACGCGTTCCTGGAGCCGATCTGGAACTCCCTCTGGATCGACCACGTCCAGATCACCGTCGCCGAGACCGTGGGCACCCCTGGCCGGCGCGGCTACTACGACCACGCGGGCGCGCTCCGCGACATGGTGCAGAACCACCTGCTCCAGCTGCTCTGCCTGGTCGCGATGGAGCCCCCCTCGCGCAACGACCGCGAGTCGATCCGCGACGAGAAGGTCAAGGTCCTCCAGTCGCTGCGGGCCGTCACCGGCGGCGAGGTCGACCGTTTCACCGTACGCGGCCAGTACACGGCGGGCGAGTCCGGCGGCGTCGAGGTCCCCGGCTACCTCGACGAGCCCGACCGCACCGCCCCCACCGAGGCCTCCCGGCGGGTGGAGACCTTCGCCGCGATCCGCGCCGAGGTGAAGAACTGGCGCTGGGCGGGGGTGCCGTTCTACCTGCGCACCGGCAAGCGGATGCCGTACCGCTGCTCGGAGATCGTCGTGCAGTTCAAGGACGTGCCCCACTCGATCTTCCCGGGCAGCACGCCCAACCGGCTGGTGCTGCGGCTGCAGCCGAGCGAGGGCATCCAGCTGAACATCATGGCCAAGGAGCCCGGCGCCGGCGAGGTCACCCTCAAACCCGTCCCGCTCAGCCTCAGCTTCGCCGAGACCTTCACCGGCCGGGTGCCCGACGCCTACGAGCGGCTCCTCATGGACGTCCTGGCGGGCAACCCGACCCTGTTCATGCGGCGCGACGAGGTCGAGGCCGCCTGGCGGTGGATCGATCCGATCATCAGCGAGTGGGAGTCGCGGGGCACGGCCCCCGAGCCGTACCCGGCGGGCAGCGCGGGCCCCGCCTCGGCCCACGAACTCGTCGGCCGCAGCGGCCGCACCTGGCACGGGGAGGGACTGGCGTGAGCGGCCGGGAACAGCACACAGACCGAACCGACCGCGACGCAGGAGACCGGATGCATCCCGTGATCCAAGAAGTGACAGACCGCCTGGTCGAGCGGAGCCGCCCCAGCCGTACCGCGTACCTGACCCGGCTGCGCTCCGAGGCCGAGGCGGCCCGCCGGCGAGGTCCCGCCAGGGCGAGCCTGGGCTGCGCCAACCTGGCCCACGGCTTCGCCGGCGTGGGAGAGAACGACAAGCGCGACCTGCGGGCAGGCGTCAAGCCCGGCGTGGCGATCGTGTCGAGCTACAACGACATGCTCTCGGCGCACCAGCCCTACGAGACCTACCCGGCGATCCTCAAGGCGGCCGTCAGAAAAGCCGGCGGTGTCGCGCAGTTCGCCGGCGGCGTGCCCGCGATGTGCGACGGCGTCACCCAGGGCCGGGCGGGCATGGAGCTGTCGCTCTACAGCCGCGAGGTCATCGCGATGGCCACCGCGATCGCGCTCTCGCACGACATGTTCGACGCCTCCCTCATGCTCGGCGTCTGCGACAAGATCGTTCCCGGCCTGCTGATCGGGGCGCTGCACTTCGGCCACCTGCCCGCGGTGTTCGTCCCCGCCGGGCCGATGACCTCCGGCCTGCCCAACAAGGTCAAGGCCCGCACCCGGCAGCTGTTCGCCGAGGGCAAGGTCGGCAGGGACGAGTTGCTCGACGCCGAGGCGAAGTCCTACCACTCCCCCGGCACCTGCACCTTCTACGGCACCGCCAACTCCAACCAGGTCATGATCGAGGTCATGGGCCTGCACCTGCCGGGCTCGACCTTCGTCAACCCGCGCACCGAGCTGCGCGAGGCCCTGACGAAGGCGGCGGGCAGGCGGGCGGTGGAGCTGACCGCGCACGGCGACGAGTACACCCCGGTGGGCGAGGTCGTCGACGAGAAGGCGATAGTCAACGCCTGCGTGGCGCTGCTGGCGACCGGCGGCTCGACCAACCACACGATGCACATCGTCGCCATCGCCGCGGCGGCGGGCATCGAACTCCTCTGGGACGACCTGGCCGCACTGTCGAAGGTCGTGCCGCTGCTGACCCGCATGTACCCCAACGGCCAAGCGGACGTGAACCACTTCCAGGCCGCGGGCGGCATGCAGGTGCTCATCGGCGACCTGCTGGACGCCGGGCTGCTCCACGGCGACGTGCTGACCGTCGCCGGGCGCGGTCTGGACCACTATCGCTCGGCCGCCGAGCTCAAGGACGGCGAGCTGCTCTGGACGGAGCGCACCGAGGGCAGCACCGACACCGACGTGCTGCGCCCGGTCTCCGACGCGTTCTCCGCCGACGGCGGCATCCACATGCTCAACGGCAATCTGGGGCGCGCGGTCAGCAAGGTCTCCGCGGTCAAGGACGAGCACCTGGTCATCGAGGCCCCCGCCAAGGTCTTCGACGACCAGCTGGAGCTGCTGCGCGCCTTCGACGCGGGCGAGCTCGACGGGCAGGACTTCGTCGCGGTCATCCGATACCAGGGACCGAGCGCGAACGGCATGCCCGAGCTGCACAAGCTCACCCCGCCGATGGCGGTGCTGCTCGACCGGGGACAGCGGGTGGCGATCGTCACCGACGGCCGCATGTCCGGCGCGTCGGGCAAGGTCCCCGCGGCCATCCACCTGTCGCCGGAGGCCGCCGACGGCGGCCCCATCGCGCTGGTGCTGGACGGCGACCCGATCCGCCTCGACGCCGCCGCCGGCACCCTGGAACTGCTGGTCCCCGCCGACGAGCTGGCCGCCCGGTCCCCGCATGGCGCGCCGCTCACCGACGCCCAGTGGGTGGGCACCGGCCGCGAGCTGTTCGGCTCCTTCCGCCGCGCGGCGGGCCCGGCCGAGCGCGGCGCGGGCATCTTCGCCCTGAACGGCCACGCCGAGGCCGTCGCGAACGGCGGCCGGGTGTGATCGCGCGCACCGTCTCCCCGGCACGGCCCGCAAAGGAGATCATGTGAGCCTTCCCTGGCTCGTCGCGGACGTCGGCGGCACCAACGCCCGGTTCGGGCTGGTCACCGAGGCCGGTGGCCGGCCCGGCACGGTGGCCGTGCTCGCGGGCGCGGAACACGACGGCCTTCCCGAAGCCGTAGCCGCCTATCTCGCAGACCATGCGGGCGGAGTTCGGCCGGGAGCCGCGTGCATCGCGATCGCAGGACCCGTGGACGGCGACCGCTACCGGCTCACCAACGCCGGGTGGACGGGGTCGGTGAGCGAGCTGGGCATCCCGAACGCCTGGCTGCTCAACGACTTCGAGGCCCTCGCCGCGTCCCTGCCGTACCTGCGGGGCGAGGACCTGGTCTGTCTGGGCGGCCCGGAGCCCTCGCGCGGCGTCAAGGCCGTGCTCGGGCCCGGAACCGGCCTCGGCGTGGGCGGCCTGGTGCCCGCCGCCGAGGGCTGGGTGCCGATCCCCGGGGAGGGCGGTCACGTCACCATGCCGCTCCTCGACGAGCGCGACCACGAGATCGTCCGGGCGCTGCGCGCGGACGGCATGGAGCACGTGGTGGCCGAGCACCTGCTCTCCGGACCGGGGTTGTCTCGCCTGCACCGGGGGCTCGCCCTCGTCCGCGGGGTGGACGCGCCGAGGCTGTCGGCCTCCGACATCGTGGCCCGGATGGACGACTCGCTGTGCGCGCAGACCGTCGAGGTCTTCTGCGCCATGCTCGGCACCTTCGCCGGCAACGTCGCACTGACCCTCGGTGCCCGGGGCGGGGTCTACCTGGGCGGCGGCGTGCTGCCACGTATCGTGGACCGGGTCCGCTCCAGCGACTTCCGCCGCCGCTTCGAAGCCACCCCCACCCTGAACGACTACCTTTCCGGCATCGCCACCACGCTGATCGTGGCCCCACAGCCCGCCCTGGTCGGCGCGGCGGCGTGGCTGAACCAGCACCTGTCCAACCTGGAGTACGTGTGAGTAGCCTGCTCGACATCGCCCCCGTCATCCCGGTAGTCGTGATCGACGACCCGGAGACCGCGGTCCCCCTGGCCCGCGCCCTGGTGGCGGGCGGCCTGCCGGCCATCGAGGTCACCCTCCGCACCGCCGCCGCCCTGGACGCCATCGCGCGCATCGCCGCCGAGGTCCCCGAGGCGGTGGTCGGCGCGGGCACCGTCCGCACCCCGGCCGACGTGGCCGCCTCGGTGGCGGCCGGTTCCGCCTTCCTGGTCAGCCCGGGAACCACCCCGAGACTTCTCGACGCCCTTGAGGCCGGTGGGGTGCCGTTCCTGCCCGGCGCGGCGACCGCGTCCGAGGTCATGGCGCTGGCCGAGCGCGGGGTGACCGAGATGAAGTTCTTCCCGGCCGAGGCCGCCGGCGGCCTGCCGTATCTGAAGGCGCTCGGCGGCCCGCTGCCGCGGATCAGGTTCTGCCCGACGGGCGGCATCAGGCTCGCGACCGCCCCCGACTACCTGGCACTGCCGAACGTGGGCTGCGTGGGCGGTACCTGGCTCACCCCCGCCGACGCGCTCGCCACCGGTGACTACCCGCGGATCGAGAAGCTGGCCACCGAGGCGGCCGCCCTCCGCCGTTAGTTCGCCGCAGGACTCCGCGGGCGTGCCTGTCCTCCCTTGGCCCGCCCGCGGCCATGAGCCGGCCGTGACCCGGTGTGGCGCTCATGAGATCCGGCCCATGGCCGCCCTACCCGGCGGCCATGGGCCATTCCTTTTCGCCCGGCCGGCTCCTCGCCGCTCCCGGCCACCGGAAGCGGGCTGAACCCGGTAAGGACCCCGCGCGTATCTCGCGGCGAAAGGCACTCCCTCACAGAGGAGCCATGAATGCGAGTACGCATCGTCACGATCTGCGCCACGGTTCTGGTCATGGGCGCCGCCGGTACGGCGTCCGCCGGAACCCAGCAGGCGCAGAACGGAGCGAAACAGGCCCGAGCCGGAACCGGCCAGGCGAAATCCTGGACCGGCCACGCGCAGACCGGAACGCGACGCGCGCAGAGCCGTTTCTCGGTCACCAACCTGGTCTCTGACGTCAGCGGGCGGGCGGCGGTCACCGACCCCGCACTGATCAACCCGTGGGGACTGGCCATGGGCAGGACCCTCTGGGTCTCGGCCGCGGGCAGCGGCCTGGCCACGGTCTACTCCGGCGGCGCGGGCACCGTGAAGCAGGAGAGGACCCGGGTCCGCGTCCCCGGTGGCAGGCCCACCGGGCAGGTCGTCAACCCGGGCGAGGAGTTCGTCGTCAAAGGACCCGGCGGTTCGGGGCCCGCGACGTTCATCTTCGCCAGCCCCAGCGGGGCGATCACCGGCTGGAACGCCGAGGCCGACCCGGACGACGCGATCATCAGCGCGTTCGTGAAGGGCGCCGCCACCCCGACGACCTCTCCCTCCAGCGGCGCCTCCCCCGCGCCTTCGCCCTCGCATCCAAGCTCCCACAACTCCGGCTACGGCTACTGACGGGCCGCCGACGGGCACGAGGGCCGTGGGTCTCGCAGGCGGCGCCGGCACCCCACCTCCGAAAGGTGCCGGCGCCGCGCGTTTACCGGAGAGTCTCCTCCCGGTGACCGCGCCACCGCCCGGATTCCCCTACCCTTGAACGAACGAGGGGAGTACTTCCCAAGAGCCGCCCCGGTCAGTACGGACGTCCTGTGGCGTCCCCGGACGGCTGCCCGCGAGGTGCGGGTGAAGGAGACCTCGAATGACCGAGCGCATTCGAGGAGTGAGCATGCCCACCGACGGTCTCCCCCAGGTACCACCTTCCCGGCGTTCCACCCTTCGGGCGCAGTCCCCTCCGGCGCCCTCCGGATCGTCGGCGAACCCGATCCCACCGCGGCAGTCCTCCGAGACACATGATGGTGGGAGTCCCCTTTCCTGCGAGGTGCACGCGATGGCCACCACATCGGCCGGCCGGTCCTCCGACGAGGAGCTGCACTATCCGGCCGGGACGCTGGTGCTCCTCGCGGGGCTTCCCGGCGCGGGCAAGAGCACCCTGCTCGACCGGCTGTACGGGCTGCGCGGCGACGAGAGGGAACCGGTCCGCGCCGGTGAGGTCCGCGTCATCGACTCTCGCCAGTCCCGCAACTGGTGGGCCCGCTATCTCGGCCCGATCCCCCCGCGAGCCCGCACCCCGATCGTGCACACCACCCATGTGGCGCGGATCGCCCGCGCCCTGCTGCAGGGGCACGGTGTCGTCGCGCACACCCGGGGCACCTGGCCGCACATCCTGTACGGCTTCGCCTGGCTGGCGCGCGGGGTCGGCAACGAGATCCATCTGATCCTGCTCGACGTGGAGCCGAGCGCGGCCCGTGCGGGACAGCTCTCGCGCGGCCGGGTCGTCACGGACGCCACCTTCGCCCGGCACTGCCGCCGCTGGCGGGTGCTCGTCGAACGCGCCCGCGGCGGCGTGCTCCCCCCGGCCACGGGCGTCACGATCCTCGACCGTCCCGCCGCGGACCTGCTCCGGGCCATCCGCTTCGACGAACGGCCCCCCGCGCGGGACGGATGACTTTACCTTCGCCCGGCACTGGGCATTCCTCACCCAGGGCAGGTTCAGAACGACCGGGAGGAAACCTCAATGATCGACGTACTGGCTCTCGCCGGGGAGCATCTCGCCCTCGCCAGGGAGAGCGCGCACGGCCGTAGCGCCCACACCTACCTCAACGAGGGCACGCTGCGCCAGGCGGTCATCGCGCTGATCGCCGGAACCGTCCTCGGTGACCACGACGCCCCGCCGGCCGCGAGCCTGCACGTCCTGTCCGGGCGGGTACGGATCGTCGAGGAGGGGCGGAGCGTCGAAGTCGGCGCGGGGCAGGCCACCCCGATCCCGCAGCGACGTCACTCGGTGGAGGCGGACGAGGACTCGGCGGTCATCCTCACCAGTGTCGTCAACATCTCCGTGTGAGGCCTGCCCGGGGCACGCCCGGCGGATGACCGCCGTCTCGCCCGTTCGATCCCGGCGGTTCCCGTTCCCCGGACGCGGCGCCCCGCCCGGGCTCGTCCGCCGGTGACCGGTCCGCCGCCCTCCGTCAGGCGAGGGACGAGCAGAGGCGGGGGACCGCGACACCGATGGGGTCGCTGATCACCTCGTCGGCCAGGTGGTCGTAGGGGGTCGGCTCGGCGTTGACGATGACCAGCCGGGCGCCCGCTCCGACGGCGACGCCCACCAGGGAGGCGGCGGGCTGCACCTGCAGCGAGGTGCCGACGGCGACGAACATCTCGCACTTCTCGGCCGCCTCGATCGCCCGGGTGAGGGTGACCCTGTCGAGGGCCTGGCCGAACATCACGGTGGCCGTCTTGAGGATGCCGCCGCAGTCGCGGCAGGCGGGGTCGTTCTCGCCCGCGAGGATCCGGTCGACCGCCTCCCGCGTGGTGGAGGCGGCACCACAGGCGGTGCACAGGGCGTCGAACATGTTGCCGTGCAGCTCCAGTACCCGCTCGGGCGGCGATCCGGCCCGCTGGTGCAGGCCGTCGACGTTCTGGGTGACGATCCACGCGTCGGGCAGGCCGGCCAGGGCGCGGTGCGCCGCGTTCGGTTCGGCCCGCCAGGCGGGGTTGTCACGGCGCATCAGCCACGAGCGCCGCCGGATCTCCGGATCGGCCATGTAGTGCTCGTAGGTGACGAGCTTCTCGTGGTCGGGGTCCTTACGCCACACACCGTTCGGTCCTCGGTAGTCGGGAATCCCGGACTCGGTGGAGATCCCCGCGCCCGTCAGCACCGTCAGCGTCATGGGTCGATGGTAAAGCCGTTCCCGTCCGCGGAGCGGTTCGACGGCGAGCCGGGCGCCCGACGCGACGAGGGGGCCCGCCGCCGGGATCCGCGCGGTGCCCGGGCCCGCGCGGAGCTTCCGGTCGGAGAAGGGTCACCCGGCACGGTCGAGGAGGTCCGGCTCTCCGATGGGGTTCTCGTGGGTGCCCTCCGACGTGCAGGCGTGGGCCCCGGCGTGGGCCCCGAGGGGGATGGAGTCGTCGAGGGAGCGCCCGGAGAGCAGGCCGTACAGTACGCCGGAGACGAACGCGTCCCCGGCTCCGTTGCTGTCGACCACCGGCCCCGGCAGCGGTGCCGCGGGGAAGCCCCGCAGGCCGTTCTCGTCGAGGACGTGGCAGCCCTCCGCGCCCTCGGTGCAGACCACGGCCCTGGCCCGGCCGCGCGCCAGGATGTCGCGCATGACCTCGTCACGGCGCGGGCCGAGGGCGGTGGCCGACAGGAAGACCAGGTCGGAGGAGTAGGCGAAGTCTCTGTGGTGGTCGTTCTCGCCGTCCCAGTCGTGCAGGTCGGTGGAGACGGACCCGGGGCCCAGGTCCGGGTAGACGTGCCGGGAGAAGTCGGTGATCGACACGTGGACGTGCCGGGCCGCGCGGACCGCGTCCAGGTAGAGCTCCCTGGGCAGCCGCTCGCCCGCCACGGCGCGCGGGTCGAACAGCGAGGTGCGCCGCCCGTCGGGGCCGACGAGCAGGATGCTGCGCCGGGTTCCCTGCGGGGCGAGCGCCCAGCCGGCCTCCACCCCCCTGGCCTCGAAATGGGCCCGGATGAAGCGGCCCTGCGGATCGTCGCCGATCAGGTCGACCAGTCTGACCCTCAACCCGAGCGCGTGGCAGCCGAGGGCGACCCCGCTGCCGGTGTTGCCGATCCGGTCCACCACCGGAGGGACCGCGTAGGTGTCGGCGTACGGCAGGGGCAGCGAGGGCACGTAGGCGGTGGTGTCGACCCCGGTGCCACCGATGACGACGACGTCGTGACCGCTGTTCATCCCGAACCTTTCACCGACGAGTGGGCTAGCGGTTGACCAGCGGGCCTGAACCGGTGGAGCGGCGCACGACGAGCTCGGGCTGGAACATCAGCTCGACGTGCTTGGCGCGGACTCCGTTGATCTCCTCCAGGAGGGTGGCCACCGCCGCCGAGGCCATGGCGCCGATGGGCTTGCGCACGGTGGTCAGCGGCGGGTCGGTGAACGCGATCAGCGGCGAGTCGTCGAACCCCACCACCGACACCTCCCCCGGCACCGAGAGCCCCCGATCCCGGCAGGCCCGGATCGCCCCCAGCGCCATCAGATCCGACGCGCACACGATCCCCGTACAGCCGCGCGCCAGCAGCTGCGCCGCCGCAGCCTGCCCGCCCTCCACCGAGAAGAGCGAGTGCGAGATCAGCTCGTCGACCTCCGTCGCCCCCAGCAACTGCGCCATCGCCCGCCGGTACCCCTCGATCTTCCTGATCACCGGCACGAACCGGCGTGGCCCCACGGCCAGGCCGATCCGCTCGTGGCCCAGGTCGACCAGGTGCTGGACGGCCAGCCGCGCCGCGGCCCGGTCGTCGGGTGAGATGAAGGGGGCGTCGATCCGCTCGCTGTAGCCGTCCAGCAGGACGATCGGCAGCCCGCGCTCGGTCAACCGGGTGTAACGGTCCATCTTCGCCGTGGTGTCGGCGTGCAGCCCGGAGACGAAGACGATGCCGCTGACCCCGCGGTCCATCAACAGCTCGGTGAACTCATCCTCGGGAGCGCCGCCGGGCAGCTGGGTGCAGAGCACCGGGGTGTAGCCATGCTGGGTGAGCGCCTTCTCGATGGCCTGGGCGAAGGCCGGGAAGATCGGGTTGTCCAGTTCCGGGGTGACCAGGCCGATCAGCCCGTTGCTGCGCTGGCGCAGCCGCTGCGGACGCTCGTACCCCATCAGGTCGAGCGCGGTCAGCACCGCCTGCCTGGTCGCCTGCGACACGCTGGGCTTGCCGTTGAGCACCCGGCTGACCGTGGCCTCGCTGACCCCGGCCTGCGCGGCGATGTCGGCCAGCCGAATCGCCGTCCCGTCGGAGCGGGAGCGTGAGGTCTGCGCTAGTTCACCGTCCATCAATGAGCCACCCCACCATGCGGCCGAATCAGGCGCAAGCCGATCGGCGTCCGACACCCGCTGTGAAATTCGTTTCTGCAACTTTTCGCAAACTGTAACATCTCAACCCTCGCAGTGGCATTCCGGTAAAGCCTTCCGGTCACGACTGACCGTCACATCAGGGAACGTAGAAGTAACCATTAGATGAGCGATTTCTAACGACATCTATGGACACACGGGCAAGTGTCGCGATGTACTACCTCATCAATCACACGGCTGGGATCCGGGCGGGGGCGCCCGGGAGGAACGAGCGAGCATGAGTACCGTCGTCCTCGACAATGTGAGCAAGGTATACCCGGGTGGATACCTTGCGGTCGACCGCATGAACCTGCGCGCGGAAAACGGGGAGTTGCTCGTTCTGCTGGGGCCCTCCGGTTGCGGTAAGTCCACGTTGCTGCGGATGATCGCGGGCCTGGAGGAGGTCACCGAGGGAGACCTGTGGCTGGGCGGTACGCTCGCCAACGACCTCGCTCCCCGCGACCGCGACGTGGCGATGGTATTCCAGAACGGTGCGCTCTACCCGCACCGGACCGTGCGCGGCAACATCGCCTTCCCGCTGGAGATCGCCAAGGCCGACCCCGTGATGGTCAGGGAACGCGTGACGGAGTTGTCCAAGGCGCTGCACATCGACGAGACCCTGGAGCGGCGCCCCGGAACCCTCTCCGGCGGCCAGCGCCAGCGCGTCGCGATGGGCCGCGCGATCGTCCGCCAGCCCTCGCTCTTCCTGATGGACGAGCCGCTCTCCAACCTGGACGCGGGCATGCGCACCGAGTTGCGGATGGAGATCTCGTCGCTGGTCCGTTCCCTCGGGGTGACCACCATCTACGTGACGCACGACCAGGTCGAGGCGCTGACCCTGGCCGACCGGATCGCCATCATGAACCGCGGCGTCCTGCAGGACCTCGGCACCCCCGGCCAGGTGTACAACGACCCCGCGACCGCCTTCACCGCGGCCTTCCTCAGCTCCCAGCAGCTCAACCTGCTCGCGGCCACCGTCCGCACCCCGCAGAACCAGTTCATCCTGCTGGACTTCGGCCCGCACCAGATCATGATCCCCTGGACCGATCCCAGGGCGTATGTCATCTCCCAGCACGTCGGCCACCAGATCATCGTCGGCCTGCGCCCCGACTGCCTGGCTCCGGTTCCCGACACCTTCGAGGGCCCGACCTTCCTCGGCCGCGTCCGCGCCCTGGAGTACCACGGCCACGAATGGCTCGCCTACGTCGAGAGCGGCCTGACCTCCGTGGCCGTGCCCGAGCCGCCGGACCCCCGCCGCGGGGCGAACGGCCTGGGCGCCTCCCCCCTCGTCGGCGGCCGCGTCCGGTCGGTCCTGCGCCGGCTGATCCCCGGCAACCTCTTCGACGGGGACGTCGAGCCGCAGCAGGAACAGGAGCAGGTCAGTGGCCACCACCGCCGCGCCGACCTCATCGTCCGGCTCGGCTCCCGCCCGGTCTGGCGGGCCGGCGAGTCCGCCAGGGTGGGGGTCGACGTCACCCGCCTGATGCTCTTCACCATGGACGGTGCCCGCATCGACCCTCCGCAGCGCTGATCCGCAGCGCCGCCGGAAGGGTGCGACGCGGTGGCGGCCGCCGAGGATCCGGCGCGCCGTCAGACCGGCCGGATCGTCTGGCCGATCCGGTCGAACAGCTCCTGCTTGCCGTCGACGTCGGTGCTGAGCGTGACGATGCAGGTCTTGTTCTCGGTCGGCACGTAGTACTGGGTGCCCCTGACGTCGACGCCGTTGGTCGGGAAGGTGTAGACGATCCTGGCCGCCTTTCTGGAGCCGATCGTCACCGTCCCCGCCGCGACGACCTTGGCCTTGAGCTGCTCCAGCTGGGATCTGGTCTCCTTGATCAGCTGTTCCGTCGAGATCTGCCGCCCGGCCTGGCAGAAGCCGTTGAGGTTGGTCGGGAAGCCGTTCGGGGAGGACTTGGCCGAGTTGGGGTCCGCCGCCCAGATCCCCTTGTTGTCGACCAGGGTCTGCAGGCTCTTCTTGGCCTGCTCCAGGGTGGGGCCGGACAGTCCGCTGCTCTTCAGTCCCTTGTTGAGATCATCCTTGGTCAGGTCGATCGCGACCCATTCCTTCGGGACCGCGACGCTGACACCGTTGGCGGTGCCGCCGATCGGTTTGAAACCGTTGGGAACGGGTGCCGCACCGGTGTTCCGCCCGGGAGTGGGGCTCGCCGAACCGGGGCTCGTGGTGGGTGCGGCGCTCTGCCCGGGGCTGGAGTTCCGCGCGAGGTCGGCGGGAACCCCGGCCCCGGCGATCCGGTCCCCGCTCCCGCAGGCCGTGCTCGTTCCCAGGCAGAGCCCCAGCAGGCTCATGGCCACGGTGTGGTGGCGGTTAGGCATCAGGCTGCCCTCCTCGCGGACCCGCGGGGGCCCGGTACCGATATGACCTGCGCTGTCTATCGGGGGGAGAGCTGACGCGGACGTGCACGGTGGTTACCCGCCTGCCGGGCCGTTGCCGGACGGCCCCGACAGAACCGGTCGCGGGAGGTGGCAGCACACCACTTCTCGCTTTCTACCCAATAGCCGACATATCGGAAACACTCAGGCCCGGGAGGCACGCCCCATGATGGAGACGATCTCCAGGACGCGGATGGCACGGTCCAGCTCGACACGGTGGAAGGGCGGGCCTCCGGCACGGGCGAGGACCAGGTGCAGGCTCACCTCCGGCACCGGAATGCTCATCAGCTGGTGAACGCCCGCCCCGAGGACGGCCGGTCGCAGCGGCGCGAGGTCGGCCCACTTGATGCCGGCGAGACCGCCCGTACCGTCGAGACCGGCCGGCGCCTGCCAGCTGCGGTGGACGAACTCCCCGCTCTCCGAGGACATGGTCACCGCCCACTCGGCGCTCACCAGATCCGGCATGGCGTCCACGAGGGTGGCCAGCGCCCTGCCCGGATCGGCGGCGACGTGCTTGAGCAGGTCGTAGTCCGGTGCGGCGCCGGGGATCTCACGGGTGGGCCAGACGCCCTCCACCCTCATCCCCGGGACCCCGGAGAGACGGTCCTTGACCGTCTCGGCGTCCACGCTGCCGGGCCAGGAGACCGTGAAGTCGTCCACCGCCCGGCCGACCTCACGTTCCAGGACCGTCACCTGGAGGATGTCCGCGCCCAGCGTGCCGAGCACCCGGGCCGCCTGGCCCAGGGCACCCGGCCTGTCGGGGAAGGAAACACGGAGCCGCAACATCATCACCGATCACCTCGCTCTGCGCACCAGACTGTCCTAGCCAGGTTTCACGAAGGTTCCGGAGAGATGTCCAGATTAAGACCCAAGATGAGTAAAAATCAGGATTGATATGCCCCGGCGGCGGGGGCTACCGGCAGTGCGGCACCGGAAAGGTCCCTGGCCAGGGTCGCCCCCCCGTACCAGGCGGGATCGAGCTTGACACCACGGCCGAGCGCCGGGGAGCCGGGGCTCAGGCGCAGGTCCTTCCGGCTTCTGAACCGGGGATCGGCCACGATCGACCTGGGGCCGAGCTTGAACTTGAGGGAACGGCCCTTGTAGACGCCGGCGTCCTCATCGGCTCCCTTGCCGTCCTCGAAGCCCACCTGGCCGCCGACCACGATGATGTTGTTGCGCAGCTTCAGGATGTTCGGCGAGCAACCGTCGTGGCAGGCCCAGCCGAGGGTGCTGCGGGCCGACAGGTAGACCGAGTTGTGCACCGCGATGGTGCCCTTCACCGGCCCGACCGCGTGGCGGGCGCCGCGCGTGACGAGGAAGGAGGTGCTCTTGCGCGAGGCGGTCACCACGTTGTGGGCGAAGACGTTGCCCTCGGCGGTCTTGCCCTTCTGCGCGCCCAGCTCGACGAAGGTCTTGTTCTCCCTGGCCACGTTGTGGGTGATCCGGTTGCGGTCGCCGTTGAACACCTCGACCGCGGCGCCGTCGGTGCCGTAGTCCTTGCTGCTCGCGTAGCTGCCGGTGATCAGGTTCCCGGTGACGAGGTTGTCGTCGCCGTTGAGCAGCACGCCGAAGGCGCCGGAGTCGTTGTCGCCGCCCTCGTCGTTGACGCTCATGCGGTTGTTGTCGGTCAGGACGCTGTCCTTGACCACGTTGTGCGCGCCGAAGAAATGCACCCCGGTGACGTTGCGGTCGGCGACGATCCGGTCGAGCTCGTTGCGGCTGCCGCCGACCTCGAAGCCGGCCCACCGGCAGTTGCTGGCCCGCACCCCCACAACCCGCACGTGGGAGCCCGAGATCACCACGCAGTCCTCGCCCCTGCCACTGACCTTCGGGGCCGCGCCCTTGCCGTACGGCTCGACCAGGATGGGGCCGGCCGCGGTGCCCCGGCCGGACAGTCTCAGCGGCCCGGGCCAGCCGCTGCCGCGCTTGAGGCGCACGATGTCACCGGGACGCAGGGTGGCGGCGTTGACGTTGTCCAGGCTGCGCCAGGGCGCCGCGGCCGAGGTGCCCGCCGCGGCGTCGTCCCCCGCCTTGGAGTCGACGTAGTAAACGGTGCCCGCCACCGCCACGGTGGCCTCGGGTAGTGCGACGAGCATGCCTCCCGCCAGGAAAGCCCCTGCCACCGGAGTGGCCCACCGTCTCGTCGATCTCATGCTGGTACGCTCCATCGCCGTCACCACAGGTGTGTCAGGCGCAGATCTTCGCACACCCGGGGTTTGGTCAGCGATCCGCAAGGACGGACCCACAGCCAGCCGTTACCTTCGCTTCACCCGCGGGCTCCTGGCGGGTCGGCGACGGCGTGGATCCCACGGCGGGCCGGCCGCCGGGAGGGGCGTCCGTCACGGTCGGGGCGGAGTCGCCGCCCGGCCTCGTACCGGCCCACCGGTGCCGTTCGCGGTCGGGTACGGCATCACCAGGGGCTACGCTGTCCGCCGCGACGACCGGGCCTGCTCCGGCACAGGCAGGCCGCGGTTCGCGCACGTCCGGGCCACCGCACGCGGGCTCACACCACCGGTTGCCGCAAGCTCACGGCGAACGCGCCGATCAGGCGATGAGCCGAACGACTCGCCACCCGTCAATACCTCTCGTTCATTTTGGCGGGGAGAGCTTAACCTGCAGAAACAGGATCAAGCGGAGATCAACTCCTACGCCGCTCCGCAGGACGTGACCGCGCCGCAGAACGGCCAGTGGAGCGTTCCAGCAGGGGTCTGGTGAGCGAGCAATGGAAGGGCCTGACATGTCCAATCACTTCACCGGCCTCAGCCTCGGGCCACCACTCGGAGACCAGCGTCTCGATCTGTGCGACCTCTACGCCTTCACGGCACCCGGGGATCCGAGCAGGACCGTTGTCATCCTCAACGCCAACCCCAACGCGGACGCCCTGCACCCCGACGCCGTATACCGCCTGAACATCGACAACGACGGCGACTATCTGACCGACGTCGCCTTCAGCTGGGTCTTCAGCCCGCCGGCATCCGACGGCTCTCAGACCTACAGCGTCCTCATGGCAACCGGTGCGGACTCCCGCAAGCCCGAGGCGGTCGGCACCAAGATCGTGTCGGACGCCGCCGTCTCCTTCGGCCCCCAGGCCAACGTGGTCGGCAGCGGCGACTACAAGGTGGCCGCCGGCAGCCGCAGTGACGCCTTCTTTTTCGACTTCGACGGAATCAAGAACCTGTTCGACACCAGCGGCAGGCGGAACTTCACCGCACCACATCTGGGCGGGAAGTCCCCGTGGACCGGCGTCGACTCCAATCTCATGGCCAACGTCTTCTCCATGGCCATCGAACTACCGACCGCGGAACTGGCGCCCAAGTCCGGGTTGCACATCTGGGGCCGGTGCAGCGTCCGGCGCGACGGCGAACTCGTCCACGCCGACCGGGCCGGACACCCGTCGATGAGCAGCTTCTTCAACACCGATGACACGAAGGAGGACTACAACGCCGGCGAACCGGTCAACGACCGGGACAACTGGACCGACCAGTTCGTCCATCTGCTGGGCCACACCGGCGGCTACTCGCGCGAGGACGCGATCAACGCGATCGACGAGCACGGCCTCCTGCCGGACGTGCTGCGCTTCGACCCATCCAAGCCGGCTGCGTATCCTAATGGCCGGACATTTACCGAAGACGTCATCAACATCCGCGTCGCGTTCCTCACCAGGAACGAAGCTCCGCCCACCGGCCTGAACCCGCACACCGACACCCTGGACCGGTTCCCGTACCTCGGCGACCCGCACCCGGCAGCCACCTCCTGACCGATCTCGGAAGGACGCGCCCGGGGGCTCCGACGGCCGATCCGCCCCAGCCGTCGGAGCCGTTCCGACACGGTTCGGCCGTGGGTCCGCCTCTCACCGCCGAGGCTGCCCGAGCACCGTTTCGGCCCGCCGTCCGGGTCGCTGTGGCGAGTGCAAGCCCCGTGGTACTCGTGTGGCCGAACCTTCGACGCCACCCGCACGCCAAGACCCCGCCGGCACACGCCGGCGGGGTCTCTTCACCTGCTGATCACGAAGCGCAAGGTCAGAAGCTTAGGAACAGGCGCTTAGGCCACATCTGCCGGCGTCCTCATGGGTTCAGCGCCACAGCGGACTGAAAGGTGCGGTCAGGCCGCCCCCAGCCCGGGGAGGGGGTCGTCCGGGTGCTCGACCGCGATGCGGGCGTAGCGTTGGAAGGCCCCGGCGAGTTCGGCGGCCGTCTCGGGGTCGTACCCGTAGTGGTTGTAGACCACGGCGGCGAGCATGGAGCCGTCCCGCTGCTCCTCGACGATCAGCTCGGGAGCGCTGAGGTCGAGTTCGCCCGGGTTCGCCGCCCAGTCGAGTCCCTCCTGTTCGCGCGGGAAGGGGAACGCCTCCGACATCAGGCCGGGGAAGTGCGGGGCGCCGAAGCTCTCGTAGTGGATCCGCGAGGGGAACGGCACCCGCAGCCTGGTCTCCAGGTAGGAGTGGAACTGGTGCGTCACCGCCCCCACCGACACCGTCCTGACCCGGTCGAGCAGCTCGGAGTAGGCGGGCTCTCCCGAGGCGTCGAAGCGCAGGACGAGCGACTGCACCAGGCAGCCGATCAGCGCCTCGTGCTCGGGCACGGTACGGCCCGGCACGGGTGACATCACCACCAGATCCGTCATCCCCGTCCACTGGCGGAGCAACCAGGTCCAGCATGCCGCCACCGCCATGAACGTGGTCGCGCCCCGCGTCTGGGCGGTCTCCCGCAGCCCGCGGGCCAGCCCCGCGTCGATCTCGAAGGCGTGCCTGCGCCGGGAGAACAGGGCGGTGTCCCGGCGGCCGGGGAACGGTGTGAGGTCGCGGGGGGCGCCGTCCAGGACCCGGTCCCAGTAGGCCCGGTTGCGCGGCCACTGCTCCCGGGCGAAGGCGCAGTGGTCGGCGTAGGTCATGGGCAGCGGGCGCAGCGGGCTGGGGTGGCCGGTGCGCAGCGCCGAGTAGACGACGCCCAGTTCCCTGAGCATGACGCCCAGCGAGAACCCGTCGAAGGCGAAGTGGTGCACGGCGAGGACCAGCACGTGGTCGTCGGTGTCGACGCGCACCACCAGCGCCCGGACGAGCGGGCCGCGCAGCACGCTGTCCAGGCGCATGCGCTCGTGCCAGACGATCCGCTCGGCGTCGCGCTCGCGCTCCGACGGCGTGTCACCGGAGGCCGCGACCTCGGCGACCTCGGGAGGCAGCTCGTCCGCGACCAGGACCCGCCCCGAGGCGGTGACGACGGTGCGCAGCGGCTCGTGCCGGGCGATCACCGCCTCCAGCGCCCGGGTGAGGAGCGGTACGTCGAGGGCGTCCCGGATACGGATCGCGGTGGCGCAGGATCCTATGTCGCGGACCGGTTCGCTCTCGAACATCCAGTGCAGGAACTCCTCCTGCTGGGTGCTGAGCGCCGCTCCCCCGCCCGTCTCCGGAGCGGCCGCGGCCGGGACGGCCGAGGCGCGCGCGTCGTCGATCCAGCGGGCCTGCCCTCCCAGTTCGGGCCGGTCGAAGGCCAGGGCCGGGGTGACGGGCACGCCCAGGCGGTCGCCGATCAGGGAGGCCAGCTGGGCGGCCCTGAAGGAGTCGCCGCCCAGCTCGAAGAAGTTGTCGCCCGGGGCGACCTCGGGGACACGGAGCACCTGACGCCACAGGGCGCCCAGCTCCGTCTCGGTGCTCTGCGCGGTCACTCTTCCTCCAGCCGGTCTCGGTACGGGGTCATGGCCTCTTCCAATCGAGGACGCTGGGGCCGTGTGCGGCCAGGTCGCGCCGGACGGCCCGGATGAGGTCGGCGCACTCTTCGAGCGCGGGCACCGACAGGAGCAGGTCGGCGGCGGAAGGGTGGTTCCAGAGCAGGTCCTCCAGCAGGTAGCGCCAGTAGGCCGGGCGCAGTTCGGGGAACTGGCGCAGCAGACGCTTCTGGTTCCAGGTGTGGTGGAACCGGTCGGCGTAGGAGGGCCCGTCCCACTCCTCGGTCTCCACGATCCAGAAGCGCTCGGTGACCGGGCGCGGGTCCACGCCGAGGGAGCGGGCGACCGCGGGGGCGATGCGCTGCTCGGCGAAGGTCTGGCGGACGATCGGGTCGGTGCTCGAAGGGCCCGCGTTGCCGGTCATGAACGCCATCGCCGCCTCGGCGTACTCGGCGCGGTGCCGGTCGTCGAGAAAGACCGAGACGGCCATGTTCGCGGCCGGGGTGTCGAACGTCCAGCGGGACAGGTCCAGGCCCGCGGGATTGGGGATCTCCTCGATCGGCGGGTAGACGGAGTTGCCGACCGACTCCCAGTGCGCGAAGACGAACCCGCCGCGCTCCAGGTGGTCGATGGGACGGCGCAGGTAGAGGTCGGTGTCGACCACGGCGAACGGCGCGGTCCGCGACAGGGCCGCATGGCTCTTGCCCGCCGCGAAGTACAGGAGCGGGTCGACGTCGAGGGCGTCCAGCTCGTCCAGGCGGGTGTCGACCCGGTCGTAGAGCGCGTCGAGCCCCTGCGCGGCGGCGTAGGAGGCTCCCAGCTCGTCGGTCACCAGCTCGACGCCTCCGTGGAAGGTGCGCCAGGCATGGACGCTGTGCACGCAGGTGAGGATCTCCTCGACCGGCAGGCCGTAGGGTCCGTTCTCCAGCGCCCGGTCCCGGTGGCGGCGGAGGCCGGCCCGGTACGGGCCGGTCCAGTTGACATGGACTGCGGGGACGGTCAGGGACACTGGACCGGCTCCTTTCTCGTTGTTCTTCCGTCCGGCCCGGTCCTTCGGCTCAGGGCCTCGATACCGACGAGGTCGTCGGCCACGGCGTCCGGCACCTCGTCGTCGAAACGGGACAGCGCCCGGCTGCGCAGCGCGCCGGCCGCGATCAGTGCGACCAGCAGGCCGCACACGATGTACATGAACGCGATGCCGCGGCCCGGCCCCACCCCGATGACCGCACCCGCCGTATCGGCCAGCAGGCCGCCCGGCAGGAACATCGGCTCCAGCAGGCGCTCGCCGAACGGCGCGATCAGGGCCACGCCGAGCGGGATCGTCGACAGCGCGACCATCTGGTTGAGCGCGAAGACCCGGCCGTGGAACCGCTGGGGCACCTTGACCTGGACGATGGTGGCGTAGACGCCGTTGACGAGCGCGAGCGAGCAGGACACCCCGAACGCACCGGCCCCGACGAACAGCAGCGACTCGTGCGCGCCGGTCACCAGACAGCAGGCCGCCAGCGCCAGCGTCCCCATCAGCACGCCGAACATCCGGCGGCGCGCCGGCCCGCCCCACACGCTCATGACCAGGCCGCCGGTCACCGCGCCCGCGCCGCCGAGCAGCGCGACGAACCCGGCGTCGCCGAGCGTCCCGAAGGAGAGCACCAGCGGCGAGAAGAGCAGGAACGCCGGGGAGAGCACCAGGTTGAAGAGCGCGAAGAAGACCAGCATGGCCCGGAAGCCGGGCCGGCCCATCTGCAGCCGGAAGCCCCCGGCGATCTCCGCCGCGACGGACTCGTGGCGCTCGCCGGCCAGCGTCGCGGGGAAGGCGACGCAGAGCAGTACGATCACACCCGCGACGTACCCGGCGACGTCGAGCACCAGGATGCCTCCCAGCCCGGTGAGCGCGAGCAGCCCCACCGCGCCGAGCGGCGCGATGAACTGCGCCACGCCGGTGGTCGCCTGGACCACCCCGTTGGCGTGCCCGAGATAGCGTTTGGGGACCAGTTGCGGGATGGCCGAGACGTAGGCCAGTCGCTGGAAGGTCAGCGCGACGGACAGGGCGGTGAGCAACGGGTACAGGTGCCAGACCGCCAGTGCTCCGCTCCACACCAGGATGCCGGTGATCAGCTGCACGACGAGCGCCGCGACGTTGCCGCCGAGCATGACGGCCCGCCTGCTCGACCGGTCCACGATCGCGCCGGCCAGCGGGGCGACCAGGATTCCGGGGATCAGCGCGAGCACCTGGAGCACGGCGAACCGGGTGAGCGATCCGCCGTCCAGGTAGGTGGAGATGGGGATCGCGAACTCGGTGAGCGTGGCACCCACGATGGTGACCAGTTGCCCGACCGCGATCGTCAGGAAGCGCGCCAGGCTCGGTTCGGGTGCCTTCTCGCGCGGCGCCTCCCGGCCGTCCGCGCCGGAGTCGGCGGCGAGGCGCCAGGTGCCGCCGGCGGATTCCGGCGGCCCGGCCCCCGGCACCGGAGGTTCCGCGAGGGCCGGGTGGACCGTGGTGACGATCTCGGCCAGTTCCTCGGCCCGGTACTTGAGGAAGTAGTGGCCGCCCTCGTCGAGCACGGCGAGGGCGGTACGGGGCGACAGGAAACCCCACTCGGTGTAGCGCTCGCGGTGGAACTCGGTGCTGGGGTCGCGCTCGCCGACCACCGAGATGATCGGGGCCCTCAGCGGTTCCGCCCCCTCCTCGACCAGCCGGGTGAAGTAGTCCTCCGCCTCGCGGGAGTCGTGCCGCATGTTGCGCACGACGAACGCCAGCTGTTCCTCGGTCAGCCCGGACAGGTCGGCGCCCATTCCGGTCAGCCAGTTCACCTGGCCCCGGTCGGCGCGCAGCCGTTCCAGCCGGGTGAGACGGGCCCATCGGCCGAGCACGCCGCGGGTGGGCCGGGCGAACGGGAACAGCCCGCCGAGGTAGACCGCCTCAAGCGGGCGCCCCGCGGCCTCCACCCGGCAGGCGATCTCGACGGTCAGCGCGCCGCCCACCCCGCAGTGGCCGTAGAGCACCAGTGGCCCGGACACCTTGGCCAGGATCTCGGCCACGCAGTCGGCGGCGACCTCGGCCAGCGGGCGTGGCTCCTCGGCCAGCCCCAGGTCGTGGCCGGGCACCGCCACCGCGTGCAGCGCGCACCCGGCGGGCAGGGCGTCGGCGAGCGGCTGGTAGACCACCGCGCTGCCGCCGCCGTACGGCACGCACACCAGGGACAGCCCGGGTGTGGCGATCTTGGGCGTCAGCTCGTACAGCAGGCCGCGCGGCCCGCCGTCGTCCGACTCGACGAGGGCGGCCAGCGCTCGCGGGCTCGGGTGGCCGAACAGGTCCATCACACTGACCGGCCGCATGCCGTCCAGGCTCCGGCGGAGCCTGGCGACCACCCGCACGGCGAGCAGCGAGTGCCCGCCCAGGTCGAAGAAATCGTCCCCCGCGCCGACCCGTTCCACCCCGAGCACCTGCGCGAACGCCGCTGCGACGGCCTCCTCGACCATCCCGGAGGGCGGCTCGAACTCCCCGGTCCGATCCGGCCCGGCCGCCTCGGGGTCGGGAAGCGCGGCTCTGTCGACCTTGCCGTGCGACTTCAGCGGCAACCGCTCCAGCCAGACGTAGCGGGTCGGCACCATGTAGTCGGGCAGCACGGCCCGCAACCGCCCGCGCAGCTCGGCCACGCCCGGTCCGGCGGGGCCCTGGCCGGCGCCCTCGGCCTCGGGCTCCCCGGATGTCCCCGCCGCGACCAGGTAGGCGACCAGTTCCAGTGCTCCGGGCCGGCCGCGGGCGTCCACCACCGCGTGGGCGACGCCGGGGAGGGCGCGGAGCGCCTCGTCGACCTCGCCCAGCTCGACCCGGTACCCGCGGATCTTGACCTGGAGGTCGCGGCGGCCCAGGAACTCCAGGTCGCCGCCGGGCAGCCTGCGGGCCAGGTCGCCGGTGCGGTAGAGCCTGTCCCCCGGCCCGCCGTAGGGGTCGGGGACGAAGGCGGCGGCGGTCAGGTCCGGGCGGCCGAGATACCCGCGTGCCAGCCGGTCGCCGCCGAGGCAGAGCTCACCGACCACGCCGATCGGCACCGGCCCGAGGCCGGCGTCCAGGACGTAGGCCCGGACATGGCCGAGCGGCCGCCCGATCGGCGTGATCGGCCCCCGGACGTCGTCGGTGGCCCCCACCTCGTACGTGGTCGCGCCGACGGTCGCCTCGGTGGGGCCGTAGTGGTTCACCACGCGGCAGACGCCGAGGGCGGCCAGCTCGCGGGTCCACTCCCAGGCCGAGCCCTCGCCGCCGAGGATGAGCATGCGGCGGGGCAGGATCCGGCGCGGGTCGACCTCGGCGGTGAGCGCCGCCAGGTGCGAGGGAGTGATCTTCAGGTAGTCGATCCCCACCCGGTCCGCGTAGTCGGCGAGATCCGGGCCGGAGATCCGCGACGGGACGAGGTGCAGGCATCCCCCCGTGGCCAGGGCCAGGTAGAAGATCGTGACTCCGAAGTCGAAGGAGAGCGACTGCAGCAGGGCGTACCGGGCGCCGTCCACGATCTCGAATCGCTCGCGCACGTCGGCGAGGTAGTTGAGGACCTGCCTGTGCTGCACGGCGACGCCCTTGGGCAGGCCGGTGGAGCCCGAGGTGTAGATAACGTAGGCCAGGTCGTCCGGTCCCGCGCCCGCGGGCTCCGCAGGATCCGCGGGGTCTCCCGGGTCCACGACCTCGCCCCCGTCGAGCAGGACCGTGACCCGGGCGCGGAGCAGGTCGGCCAGCGCCGGAGCGGTCACCAGCACCGTCGTCCCCGAGTCGGAGACCAGGTGGGCGAGCCGGTCCGCGGGCTGCTCCGGGTCGAGCGGCAGGTAGGCGCCCCCCGCCTTGAGCACGGCCAGCACGGCCACCGCCAGGTCGGGCGAGTGCTCCAGGCAGACGGCGACGCGGTCGTCCCTGCCGACCCCGTGACCGCACAGTACCCGGGCGAGCCGGTCGGCTCGGGAGTCGAGTTCACCGTAGGTCAGCTCGGTGGCGCCGAAGACGACCGCGACGGCATCCGGCGAGCAGGCCGCGGCACGCTCCACGAGCCCGTGCAGGGTGGTGACCTCCCCGGCGGCGCCCGGACGTGACGCCCCGCCGTTCCATCGTTCCAGGACGAGCTCGCGCTCGTCCTGGCCGAGCAGTTCCAGCTCCGACAGCCTGGTGTCCGGGGCACCGGTCGCGCAACGCAGCAGGTTCTCGAAGTGGGCGGCGAGCCGTTCGGCGGTGCCCGGTTCGAACAGGTCCGCGTTGTAGGAGAGGTGCGCCCGCAGCCCGTCGCCGTCGTGCCCGATCTCCAGGGAGAGGTCGAACTTGGACAGGGCGAAGCCGCCCTCGAACAACTCGGTGACGATCCCCGGCAGCGGTGGCCCCTCCTGGTCCCGGCCGTGCAGGACCAGCTGGGCCTGGAAGACCGGGGTGCGCGACAGGTCCCGCTCCACCCCGAGCTCGTTGACCAGGACGTCGAAGGGCGTGTCCTGGCGCTGGTACGCCTCCAGCGCGGTCGCGCGGGTACGGCGCAGCAGGTCGCGGAAGGTCGGGTCGCCCGACAGGTCGCCCCGCAGTACGAGCGTGTTGACGACGAAACCGATCATTCCCTCCAGCTCGGGCCGGTCCCTGGCCGCGACCGGGGTGCCCAGGCAGATGTCCTCCTGCCCGGTGTGGCGGGCCAGCAGTGCCTGGAAGGCGGCGGTGAGCGTCATGAACAGCGTGCAGCGCTCGCTCCTGGCCAGCCTGGCCACCTCGGCCGCCAGCGGCCCGGGGATGATCCGCGAGACGTAGGCGCCGCGCGCGGTCCTGATCCGGGGGCGCGGGCGGTCGGTGGGCAGCGCGAGAACCGGCGGATCGGCGAGCTTGGCCCGCCAGTACCTCAGGTCCTCCTCGGCGGGGGCCTCGCGGCGGGCCACGGCGTACTCGGCGTACTGCAGCGCGGGCGGCGGGAGCGGCGAGGGCAGCCCCGCGGCGAACGCCTCGTACAGGGCGGTCAGCTCGCCCCGGAGCACGCCCAGCGACCAGCCGTCCACCGCGATGTGGTGGACGACGAGGCAGAGCACGTGGTCGTCGGCGGCCAGCCGGATGAGGACGGCGCGCAGCACCGGCCCTGCCGCCAGGTCGAACCCCCGGTTGGTCAGCTCGGCCACCAGTTCCCGCGCCCGCACGACCGGATCCGGCACGGCCCCACCGGACAGGTCGACCCGCCCCAGCCCGGGGCCGGACTCCTCGGCGACCTGGACCGGCCGGCCGTCCATGCTCGGGTAGCGGGTGCGCAGCACCTCGTGCCTGGCCACGACCTCATCGAACGCGCGGGCCAGCGCCGCGGCGTCCAGCGGTCCGCGCAGCCGTTCCGAGACGTAGACGTTGTAGGCGGCGTCACCGGGGTTGAGCTGATCCAGGAACCAGAGCCGTTCCTGGCCGGGTGAGAGCGGGACGCCGTCGGTGCGGGCGGCGTCCCGCAGCTGGGTCGGCACGTGCTCAGCCCTCCCCGCGCAGGCGCTCGACCGCTGCGGCGACCGCCTGGATCGTGGGGTCGTCGTAGTAGACGTGGAGCGGCAGGTCGGCGCCCAGGCGCAGGCGGACCCGGGAGGCGATCTGGGTGATGGTGAGCGAGTGCCCGCCCAGTTCGAACAGGTCCTCCTCCGGACCGATCTCCGCCGCCCCGAGCACCTCGCACCAGATCTCGTGGAGCTCGGCGGCCACGCCGCTGTAGGCGACCGGGCCCGCTTTCGCCTCCCGCTCCCCTCCCAGGTCGGGGGCGGGCAGCGCGGCCCGGTCGAGCTTGCCGTTCGCGGTGAGCGGCAGCGGGGACAGGCACACGAAGTCGCTCGGGACCATGTACGGCGGGAGCGTCCTCGCGCAGTGCTCCCGCAGGTCACCGGGGACGGCCTCGGCCTCCAGGTAGGCGACCAGCCGCCGCTCGCCCTTGTCGTCCTCCCTGGCGAGCACGGCCGCGCGGCGGATCCGAGGGTGTTCGAGCAGCCGGGCCTCGATCTCGCCCGGCTCGATGCGGTGGCCGCGGAGCTTGATCTGGTCGTCCAGCCTGCCGATGAACTCGATCAGGCCGTCGGCCCGCCTGAGCACCCGGTCGCCGGTGCGGTAGAGCCGCCCGGGGCCGAACGGGTCGTCCGCGAACCGCTCCGCGGTCAGCTCGGGCCGGTTCCGGTAGCCGTCGGCGACGCCGTCGCCCGCGACGCAGAGCTCACCCGGCACTCCGATCGGGAGCAGGCCGAGCCGTTCGTCGAGCACATGGACCCGGGTGTTGGCGAGCGGCTCGCCGATCGGCACCGCCGTGACAGGCTCGGTGATCTCCGCGCTCATCGACCAGATCGTCGTCTCGGTGGGACCGTAGACGTTGATCAGACGACCGGTCCTGCGCAGGATCTCGCGGGCCAGCGGGGCGGGTAGTGCCTCCCCACCTGCCAGCGCCGTCACGTGCGGCAGGTCGAGCCCGGAGTCGAGCAGCATCCGCCAGCCGGACGGGGTGGCCTGCACGTGGGTCACCCCGCACCCGGCGATCCTGACGAGTTCGCGCCCGTCCCTGGCTGCGTCGCCGGAGGCGATGACGACCCGGCCGCCGGTGACCAGCGGCAGGTAGAGCTCCAGCGCGGAGATGTCGAACGACAGCGAGGTCAGGGCGAGCCAGCCGTCCCCCCGGCGGGAGCCGAGCCGGTCGCGCATGGCGAGCAGCAGGTTGGTCAGGGCCCGGTGCGGGATCTCCACGCCCTTCGGGCGCCCGGTGGAGCCGGAGGTGTAGATGACGTACGCGAGATCCTCCGGCGACGGCCAGCCGAGACCGGCCGGCTCTTCCGCCCCGGCCGGGGCGGCCGGGTCTTCGAGGACGAGGGTGGGGAGCTCGAGTCCGGCCAGGCGGTCCCGTGTCGCGAGATCGGTCAGGAGCAGCCCGGCGCCGGAGTCCTCCAGCACGAAACGGAGCCGCTCCTCGGGGTGTCCGGGGTCGAGCGGCAGGTAGGCACCCCCGGCTCGCGCCACGGCCAGCAGCCCGACCAGGGTCGCCGGCGAACGCTCCGCGCAGATCGCGACCAGCCTCCCCGGGCCCACCCCCGCGGCGCGCAGCCGCCCGGCCAGGCGGTCGGTGGCCGCGCTGAGCTCCGCGTAGGTCATCGAGTTCGTGCCGCACTCGGCGGCCGTGGCGTCCGGGGTACGGGCCGCCTGCACGGCCACCAGTTCGGGCAGGGTGAGCTCGGGGTAGTCGACCGATGTGTCGTTCCAGCCCGACAGCAGCAGCCCGGTCTCCTCCGCGCCGAGCAGCGGCAGCCCGGCCAGGGGCGCGTCCGGTTCGGCCGCCGCCGCGGCGAGCAGCGTCCGCCAGTGGGCGGCGACCCGCTCGGCGTCGTCGCGGCCCATCGCCTCCGGGTCGTACTGGAGGGCGACGCCGAACCGGTCCGGCCCGTCCACGATGTGCACGCGCATGGCGCCGCGGACCGTGTGGTTGAAGAGCGCCCACTCCACATGGGCGTCCACTCCGAAGAAGGCGGGCGCGGCCTCGCGCCTGCGGTAGCCGAGCGAGACCGGCGCGAGCGAGACGCCGGGCCGTACGCCGCTGACCGCCCGCGACAGCGGCACCTCCCTGACCCGGTAGAGGCCGCGCAGGTCGGAGCGGAGCCCGTAGCCGAACCGCTGGTCGGCGACGAACCGGCGGAAACTCCAGTCCGGCTGGATCCTGGCCGTGACGGGCAACTCGTTGACGAAGGCGCCGAGGCGGTGGCGGGTCTCCGGCGATCGGGTGCCCAGATCGACCGCGACGGTCGGCTCGGTGTTGCCGTACCGGTACAGGAGCGCGTGCAGCGAGGCGAGCACGATCTCGAACCTGCTGGCACCGATCTCCTCCGCCAGCCGGGCCAGTGCCTCCCGTGCCTCGTCCGCCAGCGCGAACTCCACGGCCGCGCCCTCGGCCGAGGTGGCCGCCTCCCCCGCCAGTCCCGGCAGGGTCACCTCTGCCGGCTGGCGCCACCGCGAGTTCCAGAACTCCCTGGCGAAGGAGAGCCCGGCTTCGACGCGCCCGGCGCCCGGCTCCTCGTGGCGCAGCTCGGGCAGGTCCGCGGGGGTTCCGGTGACCTCGGCCCGGTAGAGCTCGGCGAGGTCGCGCAGGAAAACCGAGGTGGACTCGCCGTCGAAGACGATGTGGTGTGCCACGACCAGCAGCGTCGCCCGCCCGGCGCCCTCCCGGTACAGGACCGCCCGCACCAGGGGTCCGGCGGCCAGGTCGAAGGGGCGCAGGATCTCGGCCCGTACCAGTTCCGCGAGCCGTTCCCGCGGGGCGTCCGCCACCCGCAGCCCGGGTGGGGCGGCGGGTACCAGGTAGGGCACGCCCTGCCGCTCCTCGACCGCGCGGGCCAGAACGGGATGGCGGGCGACGAGCCCCTCCCAGGCGGCGGCCAGGGCGGCCGCGTCGAGGGGGCCGTCGAAGGTGACGGAGAACGGCATCGTGTAGACGGTCCCGATGCCGCCCAGCCGTTCGTTGAACCATATTCCCTGCTGGGCGAGCGAGGCCCGAACGGGTACGGAGACGATCTCGGACGTCACTGGCATCACTTCCGATCTCAGATGAGGGCTCGGCGGAGAGAGCTCATCAGGGGGAGTCAGGGGGTCGATCAGGGAGCGAGGAGGTCGCACAGGCGTTGGAACCCCCGGCCGAGGTCGTCGGCGGCGGGCCCCGCGCAGACGCCGGACATGGATCCGTCCGGCTGTTCGGTGAGGATGAGGGACGGCCCGCCGTCGGCGGGCGGAGCCGCGGGCAGCGGGTACGGTTCGGACTTCAGGCCGGGCAGGTACGGCTCAGGACGGAAGCCCTCGAAACGGAACCGGCCGTCATGCCCCGCCGTTTCCGGCGCCGCTTCGGCGAGGCCGATCAGCGCGGCGGGATCGCCGGGGATCGTGATCCGGACGGCCACGTCCAGCGCGAGCGGGCCGACCAGGGTGGCATGGGCGGGTTCCGAGCGCCCCGGCTCGCGCACCAGCACCGTCGGCTCAGCCAGGCCCCCGGCCCGCGACAGCGCGGCCGCCCAGCAGGCCAGGGCCACCTCGGCGGGCGTCACCCGGCGGGCCCGCGCCACCTGCCGAAGCCGCCCGGCCGTCTCGGGCGGCAGGCTGAAGCCGTATGCCCCGGCGACGCCGGCCGGGAGGTGCGGGAGCGGCGACACCGGCCGGGATCGCGGGACACCCGGGGCCGGGGGGCGGGTGGCGGCCCAGTCGGCGTAGCTCGCGGTGGCCGGCGGGGCCGGTGCCGTACGCCCGCTGAGAGCGGCGGCGTAGGCGGTGCCGAGCTCGTACAGGACCGTCTCGAGTGACCAGTCGTCACAGGCCAGCGCGGAGGCGCAGAGCACCAGCAGGGACCCGCCGGGGGTGGGGTCGGTCAGGATCGTCCTGAGCAGCGGCCCCCGTTCGAGGTCGAAACCCCGGGACAGCTCGTACTCGACGGCGGCCTCCAGCGGGACGCGGACGAGTTCGGGCTCCGCCTCCGGCGCGATCTCAGCGACGCGGGCGCCGTCCGGCACGGGGAAGGTGAGCCTCAGTGCCTCGTGGGCGGCGGCGACCTCGCGGAGCGCCCTGCGCAGGATCCCCGGGTCGACGGTGTCTCGCACCCGCATCGCCACCCGGACCGTCTCCCCGTGGGCCGGCGGTCCGGCCTGCCCCGCGGTCAGCGGGACCCGGCGGCCCCGCGCGGTGAACAGCTCGCGGACCCCGGACTTCAGGATCTTCCCGAGGTCGTTGCGGGGGAACTCCTCGACCGGCACGATCCTGGTCGGCAGCTCCTGGCGGGCCAGCCGCCCGGACAGGAAGTCGCGGATCTCGTCCATCGGCACCGGGTACGCCAGCCGTACGGCGGCGGCGGGCAGCGCGCCCATCACGGGGTGGGGAACGCCGACGACGGCGGCCTCCGCCACCGCGGGGTGCTCGTGCAGTACCGCCTCGATCCGCACGGTCGAGACCTTCAGGGCGCCCGACTTGATGACGTCCGTCTCCCTGTCGGACAGGTAGAGGTAGCCGTCGGCGTCGAGGTGGCCGACGTCGCCCATCCGAACCCAGCCGTCGCGGAAGACCAGCGCGCTGCCCTCGGGGTCGCCCACGTAGGAGCGCGGCGGCGCCGGGGAGCGGAGCCAGACCTCGCCCGTCTCACCCGGAGGCAGCATCTCTCCGTTCTCACCGAGGACGCGCAGGTCACCGGGGTCGGTGGCGCGGCCCAGGGAGGTGGGCCTGGCAGGATCGACAATCATGGTGGTCTGGGCGGGGACCGCCTCGGTCGAGGTGTAGTAGTTGACCAGCGTCGCCCCCGGGAAGGCGACGGCCAGGTCCTGGGCGACGGACGGGGGCAGGGCGGCGGCCGAGGAACTGAGCAGCAGCACCCCGGACAGGTCGTGTCTGCGGTGGGCGCCGGAGCCGAGCAGTTCGATGGCCATGGACGGGACGAGGAAGACGGTGCCCGCACGGTGGGTCTCGATGAGGCGGCAGAACTCCTCGGGCTCGAATCCGGGAAGGGTGAGCGCGGCCGGGTGGGCGGTGAGGGCGTCCATCAGCATCATCTGCGCGGCGTTCGTTCCGATGGGGAAGGCGTGCAGGAAGCGCTCGGAGTGGGCGTAGGCCCGGCGGCGAGGACGTAGCGGGCGGCCGTGGGTCAGGTTGGCGTGGGTGGCGCCGACCCCCTTGGGGGTGCCGGTCGTGCCGGAGGTGTAGATGATCTGGGCGAGGTCGCCCGGTCGCACCTCGACGCCGCCGATCGGTGAGCCGTCGCCGCCGTCCGGCACCGGTGACCACCACCGGCCGGGGTCCTCCCCGGCAGGCGCGGGGGCCTGCCGCCCGTGCAGCACGCCCACGGCGGCGCAACGCCGCAGGGTGTCGTGTATCTCATGACCGCCGAGGCGGGCGGAGAGCGGCACCGCCACGCCGCCGGCCTTGAGCACGGCGCAGAAGGCGACGGCGAAGGCGGGCCACTCGTCCCCGCCGAACAGCAGGCCGACGCGGTCTCCTGGACGGAGCCCGCGCGCGAGCAGACCGCGGGCGGCGGCGTTGGAACGCCGTTCCCACTGGCCGAAGGTCAGGTCGCCCGATCCGTCGGCGGGCTCACCGGCGACGAGGGCGGGGCGGTCGGGATCGGTCTCCGCCCGTGCTGCGAGCAGCCGGGGAACGGTGGGCGGAGCCGGGTCGTGCACACTCATGCCGGCCTCCTGGGCGGGCGCTCGGGATCGGTGGATCGAACGAGAGTGAGATCCCGGACCGTGGGCGGTCCGGATGGTGCACATGCCGGGGAGAGGGACCGGCGGCGATGCCGGTCCCCTCGTGGAGAAGGGGTGATGGATTCGAGCGACGGGAGAGGGGGTCAGGGGAGATCGGGGAGATCAGGCCGTCACCGGAGTACCTTGGGGCCGGATCCCGTCGATCCCCTGACGATGAACTCGGGCTGGAAGATCAGTTCGGAGTGCTGTCCCGGCGTGCCGGCGATGGCCTCCAGCAGAGTGTGGACGGCGGCGGTCACCATCGACTGGACCGGCTGGCGCACGGTGGTCAGCGGCGGGTCGGTGAACGCGATCAGCGGCGAGTCGTCGAACCCCACCACCGACACCTCCCCCGGCACCGAGAGCCCTCGATCCCGGCAGGCCCGGATCGCCCCCAGCGCCATCAGATCCGACGCGCACACGATCCCCGTACAGCCGCGCATCAGCAGCTGCGCCGCCGCAGCCTGCCCGCCCTCCACCGAGAAGAGCGAGTGCGAGATCAGCTCGTCGACCTCCGTCGCCCCCAGCAACTGCGCCATCGCCCGCCGGTACCCCTCGATCTTCCTGATCACCGGCACGAACCGGCTGGGACCGACGGCCAGGCCGATCCGCTCGTGGCCCAGGTCGACCAGGTGCTGGACGGCCAGCCTCGTCGCGGCCCGGTCGTCGGGTGAGATGAAGGGGGCGGGGACGTCGGCGGCGTGCCCGTTGAGCAGGACGATGGGCACGCCCTGCCCGATCAGCTGGGTGTAGCGGTCCGAGCGCGCGGTGACGTCGGCGTGCAGTCCGGAGACGAAGATGATGCCGCTGACCCCGCGCTCCACGAGCAGCTCGGTGAACTCGTCCTCGACCGCGCCGCCGGGCAGCTGGGTGCAGAGCACCGGAGTGTAGCCGTACTGGGTCAGCGTCTTCTCGAACGCCTGGGCGAACGCCGGGAAGATCGGGTTGTCCAGTTCCGGGGTGACCAGGCCGATCAGCCCGTTGCTGCGCTGGCGCAGCCGCTGCGGACGCTCGTACCCCATGACGTCCAGCGCGGCCAGCACCGAGCGCCGGGTGACGGCGGAGACCCCCGGCTTGCCGTTGAGCACCCGGCTGACCGTGGCCTCGCTGACCCCGGCCTGCGCGGCGATGTCGGTCAGCCGGGCGGCGCCGTTGCCGAGCGGGCCGACGGCACTAGGAGGCGTCATCGCGTTGCCACCAGACGGCGGAGTCGGGCGCGAGCCGCGCGACGCCGCCCTGGACGACCGGCTCGGCGCTGGCCAGCAGGACCCGCCCGGGGGCGGGCAGTTCCACGTCCTCGCCGGTGAGGTTGACGGTGCAGGTGAAGCCGGCGTCGCGGGTGAAGGCCAGCGTTCCCTCCGGGGAGTCGAGCCAGGCCAGCGGCATCTCGCCGAAGGCCCTCCGCTCCCGCCTGATCCGGAGCGCTTCGCGGTACAGGTTCAGCGTGGAGAGCGGCTCCTCCAGCTGGGACTCGACGCTGAGCGGGCCCCAGGAGGACGGCATGGGGAGCCACGTCCCGTTGACGCCCGGCAGGCTGAAGCCGAAGTGCGGTTCGCCGTCGGACCAGGGGAGCGGCACCCGGCAGCCGTCCCGGCCGTCGTCGGGGTTGCGGAGCCGCTGCGGGTCGCGCAGGAACTCCTCGGGAAGGTCGAGGACCTCGGGCAGGCCGAGCTCCTCGCCCTGGTAGACGTAGGCCGAGCCGGGCAGGGAGAGGGTCAGCAGGGCCGCGGCGCGGGAGCGGCACAGACCGACCTCGCCGCCACCGTAGCGGGTGAGGTGCCGCTTGACGTCGTGGTTGGAGAGCACCCAGGTGCTGGGCGCGCCGACCAGTCCGGCGGTCGCCAGCGACTCCTCGATGACCGCGCGGAACCCCCCCGCCTCCCAGGGGGTGTTGAGGAAGTGGAAGTTGAACGCCTGGTGCAGCTCGTCGGGACGGACGTAGTTGGCCAGCCGCTGCGGGGACGGTGCCCACGCCTCGGCGACGCCGATCCGCTCTCCGGGGTAGGAGTCGAGCAGCCTGCGCCAGGCGCGGTGGATCTCGTGCACACCGTCCTGGTCGAAGAACGGCACCACGTCGGTGCCGATCATCCGGATCTGGTCGCTGTGCCCGATGTCGGGCAGCCCCTCGGCCTTGACCATGCCGTGGGCGACGTCGATACGGAAGCCGTCGACCCCCAGGTCGAGCCAGAACCGCAGGATCGACTCGAACTCCGCGTGAACCTCGGGGTTCTCCCAGTTCAGGTCGGGCTGCTCGGGCGCGAACAGGTGGAGGTACCACTCGCCGTCCGGCAGCCGGGTCCACGCGGAGCCGCCGAAGACCGACTCCCAGTCGTTGGGCGGCAGCTCTCCGGTCGCCCCCCGGCCCTGGCGGAAGATGTAACGCTCGCGCGCGGGGTTCCCCGGGCCCGCCGCCACCGCCTCCGCGAACCAGACGTGCTGGTCGGAGGTGTGGTTGGGCACCACGTCCACGATGATCCGCAGGCCATGGCCGTGCGCGTCGTCGATCAGCGCCCTGGCGTCGGCCAGCGAGCCGAAGATCGGGTCCACGTCCCGGTAGTCGGCCACGTCGTAGCCGAAGTCGGCCATCGGCGAGGTGAAGAACGGGGTGAGCCAGATCGCGTCGACCCCGAGGTCCGCCAGGTACGGGAGCCTGCCACGCACGCCGAGCAGGTCGCCCACACCGTCGCCGTTGCCGTCGGCGAAGCTGCGCACGTAGACCTGGTAGATCACCGCGTCGCGCCACCATCGGGTGGCGGTCCCGGCGGCATGGTCCGCGTAAACCAGCTCAGTCATATTAAATCCCCCGATCAGGTGGCATGTCAGGACGTGATAGCACGGTGGTATTACGACTTCGTGGCACCGGCGGTAAGTCCGGCGACCAGGTGCCGCTGGACGAGCAGGAAGACGATCGCCGCGGGCACCGCGATCAGCACCGCCGAGGCGGTGAGCAGGCCCCAGTCGGACCAGTGCTGGCCGACGAACTGCTGGAGGCCGATGCCGAGCGTGCGCTTCTCCTCCTGCGACATGAACACGGTGGCGTAGGCCACCTCGCCCCAGGCGGTCATGAAGGAGTAGAAGGCGGTGACCGCCAGGCTGGGCCTGGCCAGCGGCAGGACGACCCGCCAGAACGTGCCGAACGGGGTCAGGCCGTCGACCAGTCCGGCCTGGTCGATCTCGCGCGGGATGGAGTCGAAGTAGCTCTTCATCATCCACGCGCAGAACGGCACCGCCACGGTCATGTAGGCGATGACCAGCCCAGCGATCTGGTTGAGCAGCCCGAGGCCCGCCATCAGGTTGTAGAGGGGGACGATCAGGATCGCCACCGGGAACATCTGGGTGATCAGCAGCGTCCACATCACCCCGCGGTGGCCGGGGAAGCGGAAGCGGCTGATCGCGTACCCGGTCGTCGAGGCCAGGAAGACGCCGATGACCGTGGTCAGCCCGGCGACGATCACCGAGTTGAGCAGCCAGGTCGGGAACTGCGTCTCGGTCAGCACCCGGACGTAGTTGTCCAGCGAGGGCTGGTTGAAGATCTCCAGCTCGCTGGAGAGCCAGCCGTCGCGCGGCTTGAGCGAGGTCAGGACCAACCAGACGATCGGGAACAGCGAGATGGCGACCGCGGCGAGCAGGGTCGCGTGCAGCAGTATCGACCTTCCCGCGCTGCGTTCCCCGCGGCCGCGGGCGTGCCCGGTGGTGACGGTGCTCACCAGACCTCCCCTTGCTTGCGCAGCGAGCGCCGGTAGACCACGGCCAGCACGACGAGGAGCAGCAGGACGATGACTCCCCAGGCCGCGGAGTTGGAGTAGTTGCGGACCCCGGTGAACGCCTCGCGGAAGGCGTAGGTGACCAGGATCTCGGTGGAGCTGCCCGGCCCTCCCCCGCTGATCAGGTAGATCACCGGGAACATGTTGAAGGTCCAGATCGTGCCCAGCAGGACGACGGTGCTCGACACGGTGCGCAGGCCGGGGACGGTGATGAAGCGGAAGCGCTGCCAGGGGGTGGCGCCGTCCACCTCCGCCGCCTCGTAGAGCTCACCGGGGATCGACTGGAGCCCGCCCAGCACGGCGACCATCATGAACGGCACGCCCATCCAGACGTTGACCGCGATGACCGCGATCTTCGCCGTGGTCGGGTCGTCGAGCCAGCCGACCGCGCCGAGGCCGGCGGCCTTGAGCATCGCGTTGATCACGCCGAAGTCGCTGTTGTAGAGGTAGCGCCAGATGAACGCGGAGACGAAGCCGGGGATCGCCCACGGCAGGATGAGCAGCAGCCGGTAGGCCGAGCGGAATCTGAGCCTGCGGTTGAGCAGCAGCGCCAGGCCCAGCCCCAGGCCGTAGTGGAGCGAGACACAGGCGACGGTCCACACCACGGTCCAGACCAGCTTCTCCCAGAACAGGCCGCTGGTCAGGATCGCGATGTAGTTGTCGAGCCCGACGAACTCGTAGGTCGAGGGGATGACGTTGACGCCGATGGTGCGGCCGATGTTGGCCTCGGTCGCGTCGGTCAGGGACAGGTAGACGCCTCGGGCCAGCGGCCAGCCGATCAGCAGCCCGGTGACCAGGATCACCGGGGCCACCATGGCCCAGGCGTACCAGTGCCTGTCCACCGTTCGCCGGAACGGGCCGGTGCCCTGGTGGCGGCCCTGGCC
>NZ_JBFAOJ010000073.1:0-50300 GCF_040675205.1 Streptosporangium sp. NPDC049644
TTCCCCGGGGCAGCTACATGGTAAACACCCCCCCGCGGCGGGGGGGGGGGGGGCGGTGGCGCCCGGGGGGTTCACTCTCTGGGGACCCCCCCCCGCACGACATGTGCGGTGCCGTCTCGCGTTCCCGGGTCAGGCCGCCATCGAGAGCTCCCGCCTGGCGGTCTCGGCGGGGACGGCCGCCGCGCGGTGGCGGGGCAGGAAGCGCGCGACCACGGCGATCAGGACACCGAGCAGCACGGCGATGCCGAGGCCCACCCTGAGCGTGGCCAGATCGGAGAGGAAACCGATGATCACCGGGCCCAGCAGAAGTCCCGCGTAGCCCATCGCACCGGTCTGGGCGATGGCGGGTCCGGGGGTGTCGGTCGCCTCGCCCGCCAGGGACATGGCCATCGGCGAGACCGTCGCCACGGCGACGCCCACGAACAGCATGGCCGCGAGGGCGACCGGCGCGCTGGGGGCCGTGATGACCACGCCGAAGGTCGCGGCGGTGGCCAGGCCCGAGGCGGCCATCATGCCGCGGGCGCCGAAGCGGGCCCGGACCCGGTCACCGGCCAGGCGCCCGGCCAGCATGCCCGCCTCGAAGATCGGGTAACCCAGGGCGGCCACCGCCTCCGGAGCGCCCAGCGCGTCCCGCAGGTACAGGCCGTTCCAGTCGGCGACCGTACCCTCAACCATGAACGCGCAGAAGGCGATCACGCCGAGCAGGTAGATCATCGGAGGCATCCGGCGGCGGGGCGCGGCGGGGGCGGCGCCGGACGCCGCCGTCGGGTCGGGCAGGTAGGTGCGACTGACCAGGACCGTCGCGGGGAGCGCGAGCAGGGCGACCAGCACCAGGTGGGTGGTGATCGAGAGTCCCGCCGCGATCGCCGCGGTGCCCAGCAGGCCGGCGCCGATCGCCCCGGCGCACCAGCCGGCGTGCATGCCGTTCATCAGCGGGCGGCCGTAGGCGCGCTCGACCACCGATCCCTGCGCGTTCATCGCGACGTCCACCGCGCCGAACGCCATGCCGAACAGGCCGCTCGCGACCACGGCCAGGGGGAACGACGGCGCCACCGCCAGCAGGGCCAGGGCGGTCGCGGTGAGGGGGGCTGCGACCCGGAGGATGCTCCGGCTGCCGAAGCGTGCCATCACGGCGCGCATCGACTGCATGGTGACGAGCGCTCCCAGCCCCCATACGAGGAGGGTGACACCGACCGACGCCTCGGACAGGCCGAGCTTGTCGGAGAGCGCCGGAATGCGCACGGTCATCGATCCACACATCAGACCGGCCAGCACGAATGTGAGAACCGCCCCGGTTCGAGCTGTTCTCAGGTCGCGGGTCATGCTCAATCCCTTCAATAAATGTTTTGACAAACCGGTGAACGGGCACACCAAAGACGGTCGCTTTCGCGCGTGCGGAAGCGACCACCAATCTGTGTGACGGGTTCTCCCTGGCCGGGCCCGCGATCAGGCGCGCGGGCGAGTGAGGGAAACCAGGGGAACCAGGGAAAAGGGTGTCGGGGGCCTGTTAAGGCAGCATGGCCAGCAGGCGCCGTTTCAGAGTCTCGTAGTGCTCGTCGTCATAGAGGTCGGGGTCGTGGCTCGCCACGTCCCACAGTCCCTCGCAGGCGAGGCGCACGATCTGCGCCGCCTCCGGGTCGGGCTCGCTGTCGAGCCCCTCGCGATGCCACCGGGCCATCGCCACCCGCAGCGGTGCCAGAAGATAGAGGTTGCCGGAGGCTCCGGTCACCACGGCCCAGCGCCGCAGCCTGCCGCTCCGCACGGCGGCGAACGTGGCCGCCAGGTAGTTCTTGGTGTAGGTGTCGTGGCCCTGGGCGGCGATGAGCTCGTCGAACTCCTCGATCAGCCGCTCGACCATGCCCTTGATCAGGGCTTCCTTGGTGCTGAAATGGTAAAGCAGGCCGCCTTTGCTGCATCCGGCGCGCTCGGCGACGGTCGCCAGGGTGAGCGCCTGGGAGCCCTGGTCGGAGAGCAGATCCTCTGCCGCGTCCAACAGTTCACCCCGTCTCATGCCAGTTACTGTACCGTCTGGACGGTTTAGTGGTCAACTCCGGGGATGAGGCCCTTCGCGGGCACGGATACCCTTGGAAGGTTGACAGCGATGTGGGGGAGGGGATGCGGCCGTGAAGTCCGCCTATCTCGATCACGCGGCGACCACGCCGATGCTTCCCGAGGCGATCGAGGCGATGACCGCCCAACTGGGCCAGGTCGGCAACGCGTCATCCCTGCACGCCGCCGGCCGTCGTACCCGCCAGGTCGTGGAGGAGTCGCGGGAGACCATCGCCGCCGCGCTCGGCGTCCGTCCCAGCGAGGTCGTCTTCACCGCGGGCGGCACCGAGGCCGACAACCTGGCCATCAAAGGCCTGTACTGGGCCCGCCGCGCCGGGGGCGCGGACAGGATCCTGATCAGCGCGGTCGAGCACCACGCCGTCCTGGACCCCGCGCACTGGCTGAGCGATCACCAGGGGGCGACCGTCGAGCTGCTCGACGTCGACGAGTTCGGCCGGGTGCATCCGCAGACCCTGCGCGAGGCCATCGAGCGCGACCCGGACAGCGTCGCGCTGGCCAGCGTCATGTGGGCCAACAACGAGGTCGGCACCGTCCAGCCCGTCCACGCGCTCACCGAGGTGGCCCGCGAGTACGGCGTCCCCTTCCACACCGACGCGGTCCAGGCGGTCGGTCAGATCCCGGTGGTCTTCGCCGACTCGGGGATCGACGCGCTGACGCTCTCCGGTCACAAGGTCGGCGGCCCGATGGGCGTCGGCGCGCTGCTGCTCGCCCGGGGCGTCGACCCGGTGCCGGTGCTGCACGGTGGCGGTCAGGAGCGGGACGTCCGCTCCGGCACGCTCGACGCCCCCGCCATCGCCGGTTTCGCCACAGCCGTGCGGACCGCGGTGGCCCGGCAGGCCGAGACCTCGACCCGGCTGGCCGCGCTCCGTGACGACCTGATCCGCCGGGTCCGTGAGGCGGTGCCCGATGTGATCCTCAACGGCGACCCGGTGAACCGCCTCCCGGGCAACGCCCACTTCTCCTTCCCCGGCTGCGAGGGTGACGCGCTGCTCATGCTGCTGGACGCCAAGGGCGTGGAGTGCTCGACGGGCTCGGCCTGCTCGGCAGGGGTCGCCCAGCCCTCCCACGTCCTGCTCGCGATGGGCGCCGACGGGTTCCGGGCGCGCGGCTCGCTGCGCTTCTCCCTCGGCCACACCTCGACCGAGGCCGAGGTGGACCGGCTGGCCGAGGTCATCGGCCTCGCCGTCGAGCGCGCCCGCCGCGCGGGTCTGAGCTGATCCGTACAGCTTCGAGCGGTTCCGTACGGCGGGATGGCCCCTTCACCGCCTGCGGTCGCTGTGGCAGGGACAGGATGGTCGCGACGCGCCGCTCGTCCGGTCTGTATGCGCCACGAAGCCGACCGGTCGATCACCTGCGTCCCCCCTGAGCCGGTTCGCCCGAGACGGGCCGCTCCGCCGGTGTGGTGATCGGGGGAGAGAGGACCTCGCCGCTGCCCGACCCCCTGAGCGAGATCGCGCGGCGGCTCGCAGAACCCAGGCGGGGCCCGGGCACCGCCTCAGTGGGTCAGTTCGCGAGGTCCTCGTCCCTGGTGGTCTCGACCCGGCAGTGCGAGAGCGTGTTCCGCTTCGGCTGGTAGACGCAGACCTTGAGATCGATCCTCTTGACCTGGCCCTTGGTCTCGAAAAGGTAGCCCTTGTACCCGGAGGAGGCGCAGGACCAGCGCACCGGGGACCAGGACGGCCCGCCATTCTGGTAGTGGAACCTGGCGCGAACCCAGGCGCAGTGACCGGGGTGGCGGTCTCGGTCGTAGATCCTGCCGTACGCGGTGAAGTGGCTCTGGTTGAAGCCGGTGACCCACAGTCGCGCCTTGGCGTACCCGGAATGTCCGGAGCCGGATGTGACCGTCCCCAGATGGAAGTCGCCCTGGGCCGTCGCGCTCGCCGCGGCGGGCAGTCCCAGCACGAGCGCGGTGGCCAGCAGCGCTCCACGGACGATCCTGCGCATCGTCTCTCCTCTTTCCGGTGCTTCCCGGCGCGGGTTCTTCGCGGCTCGGATGATCCGTCACCAGTGATACGCGAGACGACTTGGAACCCTCTTGCGAGTCACTGCCCGCAAGGGTGTCCAGGACCTGACGTCGAGGGCCGGGCCTTTCGTCTGGACCAGGACCGCCGAAGAAGTCCTCGGCGCTCTCGCCTCATACCGTCGGCCTGTCGGCGAACCTCTGACTCAGGGCACTAGGTCAGGAAGGGCGAGATGGCGATCCAGCCGGGGTCGCCGACCACGTCGACCCGGGGCCGCCCCTCCTCCCAGCTCACGATGAGCTCCTTGGCGTGGATGGCCGTCTCGCTCACCGGGTCGGCGTAGACGTGCAGCACCCGCTGCCCCTCGGCGCTCATGTGCGCGGCGAGCAGGGCCTGGCCGTTCAGCCTGCTGATCCGCCCGGCGAGACGCTCCTCGAAGTCGCGCAGCGCCTCCAGCGAGGGGCCGGTGGGCAGCCCTTCGGCGTCGCGGTGCGCGTACGGCAGCGTGATGGCGATGTGCTGGTCGAACAGCGGGTGGTCGACCGGGCGGAGCGGGTACCGGGCGGTGGCGATCAGGCGGGCACCGGTGGCGGTCTCACCCTCCAGCAGCGCCCACTGCTCGTCCCGGTAGCCGGAGGCCAGATCGGAGACCACGCTCGGCAGGTGCACGGCGGGCACCGCGTCGATCGGCTCGAAGGCCGCGGCGGAGATGTCGCCCACCCAGCGGGCCACGTCGTCCTCGCCGAGCAGCCAGTCGAGGGCGAGCAGCGCCGCCTCGGTGCGCGTCTCGTCGTCCAGAATGGTGAAGATCGGATGGTAGGCGACCACGTCGACCCGGGGGTTGCCGTGCGGGGCGCGCAGGCCGAGCACGAGCTTGTCGAGCGCGAACTCGTAGCCGCCCACGTCGAGCGTTAGGTCCATCGCGTGCGGATTGGCCCGCCGGGACGGGTGGAACTCCCACAGGGCGTCGGCGGGCGGCGCGGCGGCGGCCCAGCGGTGCGCGATGGGGCGCAGCTCGGGGTCGCCGGCCGAGGTGACCACGAGGGCCTGGTCGGCGTCGAGGCCGGGGGCGATCTCCCACACCAGCGACGGGTGGACGACCAGCACCGCGGGCCCGATCCACTCGGCCAGCCGCTCGGCCTCGCCGGCGGCGACCATCGCGTCCAGTTCCGGTCTCGCCTCCGCCCACCACGCCCAGAACTCGCCGATACCGTCAGCAGGGTCGGCGGCGGGCTCGTTCTTCCGCCCGAACAGTCGCATGACCCCGGATTCTCCCAGCCCGACGGGGCGCCCGCCAACGCGGGTACGCTCAAGGGGTTATGAGTCTTCGTGTGCTTGCCGCCATGTCCGGCGGCGTCGACTCCGCCGTGGCGGCCGCCCGCATCGCCGAGGCGGGCCATGACGTCACCGGTGTCCACCTCGCCCTCTCCGCCAACCCCCAGTCCTATCGGACCGGCGCCCGCGGGTGCTGCACGGTCGAGGACTCGCGAGACGCCCGCAGGGCCGCCGACGTGATCGGCATCCCCTTCTACGTCTGGGACATGGCCGAGCGGTTCCACCGCGACGTGGTCGAGGACTTCGTCAGCGAGTACGCCGCCGGCCGCACGCCCAATCCGTGCCTGCGCTGCAACGAGAAGATCAAGTTCGAGGCGGTGCTCGACCGCGCCCTCGCGCTGGGCTTCGACGCGGTGGCCACCGGGCACCACGCGCGCGTCACCGACGGCGTGCTGAGCCGCAGCCCCGACGCGGGCAAGGACCAGTCGTACGTGCTGGGCGTGCTCACCAGGGAGCAGCTCGGCCATGCGATCTTCCCGCTGGGTGACTCCACCAAGGCCCAGGTCCGCGAGGAGGCCGCGCGGCGCGGGCTCATGGTGGCCGACAAACCCGACAGCCACGACATCTGCTTCATCGCCGACGGCGACACCAGGGGCTTCCTCGCCGACCGCCTCGGCACGGCGCCGGGTCCGATCGTCGACGAGTCCGGTGAGGTGGTGGGCGGCCACGAGGGCGCCTACGGCTTCACGGTCGGCCAGCGCAAGGGCCTGCGCATCGACCGGCCGGCCCCCGACGGCCGTCCGCGCTACGTGCTGTCCATCGAGCCGGTCTCCAACACGGTCACGATCGGTCCGCGCTCGTCCCTGGCGGTCTCGGAGATCGTCGCGGAGCGCCCGGTCTGGAACGGCCCGACCGGCGAGCCGCGCGAGCCGCTGACCTGCACGGTCCAGCTCCGCGCGCACGGCGAGGTGTACGGCTGTCGTGCCCGGCTCTCCGGCGGGGAGGTGCGCATCACGCTGGACGCCCCGGCCACCGGGGTGGCGGCGGGCCAGGCCGCGGTGCTCTACCTCGGTGACACCGTGATCGGCTCGGCCACCATCGCCTCGGCCTCCTGACCCGATCGCAGGAGTGCGGGGCGGAGCACCGGCCCGCGCTCCGGTGGCGTTCGTCCCGCGGCCGCGGGAACGCGTCCGTGCCGGTCGCCTCCCGATACGGGCGGGCGTCCGACAGGCCGGGACACGCCCCACCCGGGCGTGAGGTCGGCCCAGGTCAGGGCTCCGGTCAGGGCAGGGTGACCGACTCGCCGGGCTTGAGGCGGCGCATCTCGGCCTTCTGCCTCTCCGACTCCATCTCCAGCCACCTGTCGACCAGGCCGAGCCCGATGTCGTTGAGCAGGCCGTCGTGGGTGGAGAAGGCGCGGGCCGGGCGGACCAGGCGCAGGTACTCCACCATCTCCGCCAGCTTCATCCATGGCGCGTTGGTCGGCACCAGGAGCGTGGGCACCTCGACGCCCGGCGGGGTGAACGCATCGCCAGGGTAGAAGACCTCCTCGTCCACCAGGAAGCCGACATTGCGCACGATCGGCTGGTCCGGGTGGTTGGGGGCGTGCCACTCGCCGACCACCCGCACCCCGAAGCCGGCCGTGTCGAACGTGTCGCCGTGCCGTACCACCTGGGTCTTCGCGGGGACGCCGGTCAGCGTGGCGGCCACGCCCTCGTTGGTCCAGATCTCCAGGGAGGGGTTGGCCTCGGCCGCCCGGCGCAGCCGGTCGGCGTCCACATGGTCGAAGTGCTCGTGGGTGATGAGCACGGTCTGGGCCCCGTCGAGCGCGGACTCCTCACTGAAGGAGCCCGGGTCGATCACGAGCGTGGAACCGTTCTTCTCCAGGCGAACACACGCGTGCCCGAATTTCGTGAGTCTCATTCCCTCACCCTAAGGGGCACGCCGATCTTCGCCGTGCCGCCGGAGGGCCGCTCATGTTCGGCGAGGGGTCAGTACGGTTTGTAGCCGCCGCCATCGCTGAGGGAGGTGATGCCGGGATGACCGTCCAGGGAGCCGTAGCGGCTGATGGTGTAACGGACACCGGCCATGATGTTGTGCACCGGGTTCCAGATGTCGTTGTAGCCGGGCTGTTTGTGGGCCTGGAACGTGGGGTCGATCGTCTGCATGAGCCCCTTGGACGGGATGCCCGCGGCGGCGTTGGAGTCCCAGTTGTTGATCGCCTGCGGGTTGCCGCCCGACTCGTGGAAGATGATCGTCCAGATCTTGTCGACGGTCGCCGGGTCGTCCGGGTTCACGGCCACGCCGTGATCCCGCAGGATGGTGAGCGCCTCCTTGATCCACTCCACGACCTCCTTCTTCGGCGCGGGGATCCCGCCGCCTGATGGCGCGCCGCCGTATCCGCCGGAGCCGTGCCCGATCTCCGAGCCGTTGCCACCGAGGCCGCCGCCGCTTTCGATCCGCGGCCGATAGCCGGGGGTCCGCTGCCAGCCGGAGGTGGGGATGGAGGAGTCACTGCCCGGTGACCTGATGAGGGCGAAGTGGGCGAGCTTGTCCTTCACCTGTGTCTCCAGAGTGGCCACGGCCTTGCCCACGGCGTCCTCGGCGGGTTTGATCGCCTCGCGAGCGTCGGAGACGGCCGCCGTGACCCACGGTCCGAAGGTCTTGTCGAGGTCGCTCTGCTCCGTGTCGGGGTTGTTCCGGCGGTGGGTCTCCACCCGGTTGAGGAGGGTGGCGCAGATGCCGTCGACCTTCGCGCTCGCGTCCGTCAGTTTCGTGGCGACCTCTCCGACGGAGACCGCGCAGCCGTCCAGCGCGTCGTGGAATCCGTCGCCGGCCTTGTCGTACGTCCGCATGTAGTCACAGAAGGCGTCCGCGGAGGCGCCCTGCCAGGCGTCGTCCACGTCGAGCACCGCGGCCTTCAAGTCGCCCATGAGCTCGTTCGCCCCGTTCGCCGTCCCCTGCCAGCGGGTCATGACCGTGCGGATCACCGCCGGGGCGCCACTGACCTTCTTCCTGAGCGCGGCGAGGTCACCGCCGCCGGGCAGTCTGCCAAGGGCCGCCGCGACATCGTCCGAGGCGGTCACTCCCGTCCCCCCGGTCCGCTGGCGGCGTTCGCCCCTCTGACGTTGTCCTGCACCGCCGCCAGGGCGTGTTCGACGCCTCCGAGCTTCTCCCTGACCTGCTGGAGCTCCTCGTGGATCAGCTTCTCAAGGGAGTCGACAAGACCGGCGAGCGTGGCGGATCCGGTGAGGTCGCCGTAGTCGGAGGTGTCGGACGGCGGGGCGGGGTGATCGTCGCCGAGCTCGTCACGAACCCGGTTGGCCAGCTTTCCCACCTTCGTACGGCACCGCTCGAGCGCCTGGAAGTGAAGATCGATGCCTTCCAAAGGACCCTCTCCTCCTCGGCACCGCCCCCGAGCCGATCAAGATCGAGCATAGCGGAGACGGGCCGGCGGGAAAGAGGGGCGTGACCTACACCTCCGGGGGCGGAAAGAGCGCGGTCTGGACGAGGCGGGCGCCGGACTTCCTGTCGACGTGGTATCCCCGGCCCACCGGAAGCGGATGGGGACGCACGTTGCCGAACAGGGAACCCTCGTCCTTGTTGCCGGAGAGGATGACCGCGGGGCTGGCCATGTCCTTGACCCGCTGGATGACCGGGTCGAACATCGCCCGGCCGACGCCGCCCATCGCGCGCGACATGACCAGGTGCAGTCCGATGTCGCGGGCCTGCGGCAGCAGCTCCACCAGCGGCGCCAGCGGGTTCGACGAGGTCGCGACGAGGTCGTAGTCGTCGACGACGATGTAGAGGTCGCAGCCCTGCCACCAGTCCCTGGCCCGGAGCTGGTCGGGGGTGAGATTCGCCGGAGGCAGCCGTTTGAGCAGCGCGGCACGGGCGTCGTTGATCAGTTCGAGGGCGGCCACGCCGGAGGCGGCGTAGCCGATGCGGTGCTCGGTGGCGGCGGAGTCCAGCAGTGACCGCCGGTAGTCGATAACGATCATCATGGCCTCCTGCGGAGTGCGCCGGGCGACCAGGCCCTCGGTGATGAGCCGTAGCAGGTTGGACTTCCCGCTCTCGGTGTCGCCCACCACGATGAAGTGCGGGTCCGTCTCGAAGTCGAGCATGACGGGCGAGAGGGTGGCCTCGTCGATGCCGATCGGGATCCGGCCGGGACCGGTCCGCGCGATGTCGGGCAGCGTCCCGGCGGGCAGTACCGACGGCAGCAGCCGCACGGGCTTGGCGGAGGGACCCTTCCAGGCGTTCTTGACGGCCGAGACGAGCGCGCGCACCCCGGTGGACAGGTCCTCGGCGTTCTGGACGCCGTCGATCCGGGGAAGCGCGGACAGGAAGTGCAGGCCCTCCTTGGTGAGTCCGCGTCCCGGTACGCCCTCCGGCACGGCCAGCGACGACTTCCGGTTGACCTCGGACTCGTAGGCGTCGCCGAGCTTGAGCTCCACCCGGGTGCCGAACAGGTCGCGGATGCCCGGGCGGAACTCCGACCACTTGTTGGTCGCGGCCACGACGTGGATGCCGTAGCCGAGACCGCGTGCGGCCAGGTCGGTGATCACGGGTTCGATCGTCTCGAACTCCTGCCGGACGGTCAGCCAGCCGTCGACCACGAGGAAGACGTCCCCCCAGCCGTCACCCTCGATCGTCCCGTCGGCGAGCCGCTGCCGGTAGGTGGTGATCGAGTCGATGCCCTGTTCGGCGAAGTCTCGTTCTCGTCGCTGGAGGAGGACGGCGATCTCGGCGACCGTACGGCGGACGCGGTCACCGTCGAGGCGGCTGGCGATCCCGCCCACGTGGGGCAGCCCCTCCAGCGAGGCGAGTGAGCCGCCGCCGAAGTCCAGGCAGTAGAACTGCACCTCGCGGGGCGTGTGGGTGAGCGCCATGCTGGTGATCAGCGTGCGGAGCACCGTGCTCTTGCCGCTCTGGGTGCCGCCCGCGACGCCGACGTGACCGGTCGCACCCGCCAGGTCCATCCAGAACGGATCGCTGCGCTGCTCGAACGGTTTGTCGATGATGCCCACGACGGCGTGCAACCGGCCCCGGCCCACCCATCCGGCCGTGGTGAGGCCGTGTTCCGGGGTGACCGACAACGCCGGGAGCAGCCGGCCGACGGTCGGGGGTTCGTCCAGCGGAGGCAGCCAGATGCGGTGGGCGGGCGGACCCTGGTCGTTCAGTCGGCCGACCACGATGTCCAGCAGGCTGCTCGTGCTGTTCCGCACGTGTTCGTCCGCCGACGGCTCCTCCACGACGGGGACCGGGACGAATTCCGGCCCGTACCTCATCACCTGCCGGGTCGCCTCCCGTCCGTCCGGCGTCACCGTGTGGCGCGGGTCCGCCTGGTAGGGGCCTGACACGTAGGCGGCCTTGAACCGGGTCATCCCGGTGGTCTCGAACTTGAGGTAGGCGTTACCCGGGGCGGACGGCAGCTCGTAGGCGTCGGCGACGCCCAGCACGACCCGGCTCTCCATCGCCGAGAACGTGCGCAGGCCCACCCGGTAGGACAGGTGGGTGTCCAGGCCGCGCAGCCGCCCCTCCTCCAGCCGCTGGGAGGCCAGCAGCAGGTGCACGCCGAGGGAGCGGCCGAGCCGCCCGATCATCACGAACAGCTCGATGAACTCGGACTTGGCCGCGAGCAGCTCGCTGAACTCGTCGATGACGAGGAACAGCGTGGGCATCGGCGCCAGGTCCGCGCCCTGCTCGCGGGCCCGCTCGTAGTCGCGGAGCGAGGCGTAGTTGCCGGCGGCGCGCAGCAGCTCCTGGCGGCGGACCATCTCGCCGTGCAGGGCGTCGTACATGCGGTCGACGAGGGGGAGCTCGTCTTCGAGGTTGGTGATGACCGCCGAGACGTGGGAGAGGTTGTCGAGGCCGAGGAAGGTGGCGCCGCCCTTGAAGTCGACCAGGACGAAGTTCAGGATCTCCGACGAGTGGGTGATCGCCAGGCCGAGCACCAGGGTGCGCAGCAGCTCGCTCTTGCCCGAGCCGGTGGCGCCGATGACCAGCCCGTGCGGTCCCATCCCGCCCTGCGCGGACTCCTTGATGTCGAGTTCGACCACCCGCCCGTCGGAGCCGAGGCCGATCGGCACCCGCAGCCGGTTGCGACCGGCTCTGGGCCGCCAGGTCACCGCCGGGTCGAGGCGGGCCGGATCGCCGACGCCGAGCAGGTCGGTCAGCGAGGTGTTCACCGAGAGCACGTCCTGTGTCTCCCCGCCCTTGGCGGTCGAGGCGCGCAGCGGCGCGAGCTGCCGCGCCAGTCCCTCGGACCTGAGGAAGTCCATCCGGTCGGGATCGCCGAGGCGGGTCGACTGCTCCTTGCCCGCGTGGTCGATCTTGACCATGAAGAAGCCCTCCGGCTGGACATCCAGCCGCAGGGTGTTCTTCTCCTCGATCGGTGCCGTCGAGCCGGACAGGTCGATCACGGTGACACCCTGGATGGTGTCGCCGCCCAGCTGGGAGTCGGGTGGCACGTGGCCGCCGTCGATGATCAGCACGTGGTACGGCAGGGCGGCGGAGGAGGCACCCGGGTTGAACCGTGCCCGCTCCCTCAGCTCGTCGCCGACCAGCTTGTCGAGCTCGCCGAGGTCGCCTGTCATGAGCCGGATCGGGCCCGCGGCGTCACTCTCCTCGGGGTGCAGCGCGTGGGGCAGCCACTTGACCCAGTCCCACTGCGACATCCACTCCTCGCTCGCGCACACCATGACGCGCATGTCGTCGGGGGAGTGGAACACGGCGATCTGGGCGACCATCGCGCGGGTGATCTCGCGTACGGACGCCGGGTCGCCGGTCAGCCTGATCCGGGCGAAGGAGTGCAGAGCCACCGCGACCGGCAGCCGGGAGACGGTCGAGTGCGCCCGGACGAACCGTCGCAGCGCGCCGGAGGACAGGGCGTCCAGATCCTCCACCGGCTTGGAGTCGGGAGGGATGAGCTTGAGGGCGAGCTTCTGCACGCCCGTGCCCAGCCGTACCGTGCCGAAGTCGTCGTCGTTGGGGCGCCGTTCCCACAGGCGCGGACCCATGGCGATCCACCACAGCGAGTCGGGGGCGGGGGCGCCCCACTCAAGGGCCTCCCGCTGCTGGGCGGCCGCTCGCCGGACCCTCCTGCGGATCTGGGCGAGGTAGCGGAAGTAGTCGCGGCGCAGACCGTTCAGCCGCTGTCTGCGCTCCCCGGACTGGCGGCCCATCTGCCCCAGCGACATGCCCACCATGGAGAGGGCGAACAGGCCGCTCGCCACGTACATGATCGGGCTGGAGTTACCCCCGGCGGTGAACATCAGGCCCATCGCGGCGCCGCCGGCCAGCATCGGCAGGTAGGTGAGGATCGCGGCGAACCCCTGCGACTCGACCTCGGGAATCTCCGGTGGAGACTCAAGCAGGATCTCGCCCCGAGGCGGTTTGGGCGGGGGACGGCGTTCAGGACGTCGTATGACGACGATGCTCACCCTGGGACCACCCTTCCGGCGGTTCGACGGGTCGCCGGCCACGGATGTTCGCGTGCGGCTCCCGCGTATGATCCATTCTCGCCCGCTACCGTATCCGGCGTATCCGTGATGTCTGTGACGTTCATGGGGAGACGGAGGACAATCGTGAGTTCACTGGCTCAATCGCCCGCTCCGGGATTGATACCTCAGACCGCGCTGGCCCGGGTCGCCGCCCCACTGCCCGCACTGTGTCATGTCACGGTGGTGGCACCCGGGGGGAAGGCGGACCTGGCGCTACCGGCCGACCTTCCCCTGCCGCACATCCTGCCGGGCCTGCTGCAGGCGATGGGCGAGCCGGGGGGCGATTCCGTGACGGCTCCCGGATGGGTGCTCCAGCGGCTCGGCGGCGCCCCGCTGGACCTCGGTCAGAGCCTGGGGGCTCTGGGAGTGCTCGACGGTGAGGTGCTCTACCTGCGGCCCCGCGATTCCATCCTGCCGCCGGCCCTGTTCGACGACGTGGCCGACGTGGTCGCCACCAGGGTGAAGGACGGCCCCGGAAAGTGGGACCCAGAGCACACCCGCCTGACCGGAGTGGGGCTCGCGGTGGCGCTCCTGGTCACCGGAACCCTGTCCCTGATGCTGGCGGGGCCACCGTGGACGGTTCCCGCCGTGCTCTCCGGGGTGTTCGCGGCCCTCCTGATCGCCGCGGGCGCCGCGCTGTCCCGGGCGGTGGGCGACTCCGGGGCGGGCGCGCTGATCGGGTACGCGGCGCTGCCCTACGGCTTTCTCGCCGGACTCCTCGCGCCGCTGGGAACCGGAGGTCTGAGCGGGCTGGGCGCGCCCCACCTGCTGTCGGCGTTCGCCGTCACCGTGCTCGTCGCGACCCTCGGCCTCGTCGCGGTCGCCGACGGCGTGCCCGGCTTCCTCGGCTCCGCCGTGGCCGCGGCGGCCGGGGCGGTGGGAGCCGCCGTCGTGCTGTTCTCCGGTGCCCCCGCTCAGGGGGTCGCCGTGGTGACCGTCACGGTCATGCTGGCGTTCGGCCCGCTGATCTCGACGATGTCGTTCCGGCTCGCCGGGATGCCGATGCCCTCGATGCCTACCAACGCGGAGGAGTTGCGGAGCGACAACCAGCAGGTCGACGGCGTGGCCGTCGGGGAAAGCGCCGGTCAGGCCCGGCAGTACGCGACCGGATTCGTGGTGGCGACCGCGCTGGTGGGGCTGGTGGCCCAGGTCTATCTCGCGCTGGACCCGCGCTGGATCGCCACGGCCACCATGCTGCCCCTGTCGCTGACCTTCCTCATGCGAGCCCGGGTCTTCCAGGGGTTTGGTCAGCGGCTCTGGCTGATGAGCTCAGGAATCGGGGGGATCGTCCTCTTCGCGCTCTCGGAGGCCGTCGCCGGGGGCGGCCTGATGGCGATCGGTGTGACGGCGGCGGTGTTCTGGGTCGCGGCGATCCCGGCGGGCATCGGCCTGTCGCTGCCGCGCGGGAAACCGTCCCCGTTCTGGGGCAGGGCCGGGGACATCGTGGAGACCCTGCTGCTCGTCGCGCTGTTCCCGCTCGCCCTCGGCGTGCTGGACGTCTACTCCTGGGTGCGCGGCCTGGCCGGCTGAGCCACTGCCCGCAGGGCAGGGGTTCGTCCTGCTCGGGGGTGATCCGTATTGCCTCCCGTGGGGAGGGCGGCTAGGTTGCCCGGAAGCTGACCGCCTGTTACTCGTGGGGTAAGTGATGCCCGGGGAGGGGACCCTTGGTGAGGGAATTCGGGGATTTCGCGAACATCGACATCGACAAGCTGCTGAGCGGCGCCGAATCGCAGTTCGCCCAGATGGGGAGAGCCCAGGAGGACATGGCCGGGGTGGTGGGGCGCGCCCAGGACGAGGACGAACTGGTCACGGTGGAATACGCGGTCGAGGGGCTGCGTACGCTCGACATCCATCCCAAGGCGATGCGGCTGAGCTCGTCCGAGCTCGCGGAGAAGATAAAGGCGGTTCTCCAGGACGCCTCCCGGGACCTGCAGGTGCGGCTGAGCGCGGCGATGGGCGAGATGTTCGGCGAGGAGATGAACCCGATGAAGTTCATCGCCAACCCGGACGCGGCGATGGGCCGGTTCGACTCCGCCCAGGACGCCTACAGGCGGACGTTCGACGATGTGATGGGCGAGCTCGACCGCATCCGTCGAAGGCTGGAGTAGTGCCCCGGGTCGTCGGGCCCTCGGGGGTGACCGGCCGGCGCCACTCCGTGTCGATCACGTTGGGCACCCGCGCCGCCCGCGGCCTCCGGCCTGCACGTTTTCCTTAGTGTGTCTAAAGTGTTATCTGAGCTTGATATGCATTCATGTTAGGTATGTTGCGTCTGATAGCTAGCATGCCGTTTGATGATGTTCGCGGCTATGGCCCTTTCTGTCCGCATGTGTGGCTTTATGAGCGTACGGCCGGCGGGGCACGGCATCGTCGCGACGAAGCGGGCTTATGTCACGGAGGTGGCCGGTGACGGAGTTTTTCGGCGCGAGTGCGTCACAGATCCAAAAAGGGGCCGAGCTTGTCGTTGACACCGCGCAGTACGTCGAGGGTCTGCGCAAGGGCGTCGAGACCACGACTTTGGAGTTGACCAGTTCGGGCTGGCTCGGCCCGGCGTCCGCCAAGTTCGTCAGCGCGATGCGCGTCTGGGACGAGCAGATGCTGATCGTGCGACGGGACCTGGAGGAGATCGCCCGAAAGATGGGCGACAACTCCATCGTCTACAGCGCGGCGGACCAGGACGTGCAGGCAGGCGTGGGCAGGGTCGAGGCTCTCATCAACACCCCCAGGAGCTAGCGGCACGGCACCGTGAGGTGAACCCGTCCTACCCATGATCGAGAACGGAGATCAGCGTGTCCGATGACTATACGAAGGTTAACTTCGTCCAAATGGAGCTGGCTCAGGAGAACCTCCTGAAGGTTGTCACGGCCATGGACAAGGCCACCGACGACCTCATCACCAAGCTCGCAGTACTGCTGGGCAACAAGTGGGAGGGCGGCGCGGCGAACTACTTCGAGGATCACCGCAAGATCTGGGATGCCGCCGAGCGGGAGATGGGAAACCAGCTGAACAGCGCTGTGGCCGCCCTCGGTACCGCGAACGAGAACTACCGGGCGGCCGAGGCGCGTAACAAGGCCATCTGGAGCAGTTGACACGGTCGGCACGCGTCTCGCGTTGGTCTCGGCCATCGAGCGTGACGCGATGGCCGGGAACCGTTCGTCTTCTTTAGGGGGAAACGTGAGCAGAGCCTCCATGGACGGCGCTCCAGGCTGGCCCGGGCTGGACGGTAAGACGGAGCTCGAGTACGACACCGCGCTGATGCGGAAGGTCGCGGAGGAGCTGGAGCTGCATCTCGGCCCCCTCAAGGGGGCGGCCCACGACGAGGGGTACACCACGGGGTCACTGAAGAGCGTGCAGGTCAACGGCGGGCTGACCGAGCGGGAACTGGGGTCCTGGCCGCAGGCGAGCGCGTTCGCCAGATCTGTCGGCATGGTCCCCGATCCCGGTGGGGTCGCCTCCCTCGAACAGGGGAACGCGGCGCTGCGGTACGTCTACCAGCTGTTCGTGACGCGCTACGAAGAGGCCATCAAGGCGATCCGCGCGAACGCCGACGAGTATGACAGGGCCGATCCCGACCGAGGAGACGGCGCGAACGCGTAGGAAAGGGGCGTCGTGGGCAGCGAATCAGGGAGCCGGCGGATCCGCGCCACCGGTGCGGCGCCCGAGCCGGGCGAGGTCACCGCGTCGAGGAGCCAGATCGAGCAGTGGCTGCGAGACACCCTGCCGATGATGGTCGACGACGCGGGGTTCGCCTACACGCACGCCGCGAGCACGATCGGCACCCTCCGCGACGCGCTGCCGTCGAACGCGACGAAGCTCAGCCAGTCGTGGCGTGGTGAGGCGTCGGCCGAGGTGCAGAAAGCACTGCTGATGCTGCACTCCACCGCCGGGGAACTGGTCTCCACGATGGAGAAGATGGCCGAGGTCCTCAGGCTGTACGGCGGGGTCTATCTGCCGGAGGCCCGGGAGAAGATCGAGAACCTCAGGGACCCCAAGGGGTTGCCGTTGCCGCGATCGCTGCAGGACGCCCCGCCCGGCTCGCCGCTCCTGTCCGGTACATCGCTCAGGTCCGATACGTTCGACGCCGACGGTACGATCGCGGCCCGCCAGGTGCTGCGCACGCTGAACACGCAGATCACCGAGCTTTACCACAGGGTGCCCGAGGAGATCTCCTACGACCTGCCGACCGTGACGATGCCGTCGGGCACCCACACCTACACCCCCGTCGTGTACCGGGAGGGCGACCCGTACCCGAACGGCCGTCCGCCGTCCGGGGAGGGATCGCAGGGCGCCGGAACGGGGAGCGGCGGGGGAGCGAGCGGTGGCGCGAGCCGGGGCGGGGCGACCTCGACCTCCGGTTCTGGCGCTCCGGCTCCGGGCGCCTCAGGGGCGGACGGTTCGGGACCGAGTGGTTCGAACCCGAGCGGTCCCGGCGCGGATGGTGCTGATCCGGGTGGTTCCGATCCGGGTGGTTCCGGGAACGGCGACCCGGGTTCGGCCGGCTCCACCGGGACGAACGGGCAGGATCCGTCCACCGACGCCGGCGCGGCTCGGAACTCACCGGACGACGGAACCGTCCCCGCGGTGATCGACGGAACGGACGGCACGCCGGGCGGCGACCCCGGAAGCACCGAGGTGGCGAGCTTCGTCCCGCAGAACCCGGTGGCGGTCCCGGTGATCCAGCAGAACCCGGTCGGGCTCATCGGGCCGACGACGACCGTCGCTCCCCCCGTCACGTCGGTTCCTCCGGTGCTGGGCACCCTCGGAACGGGTCCGGGGACGGCTGTGCCGCCCTACGCCGCGACGACCCGGGGAGCGATGGGTGGCATGCCGATGATGCCGTTCATGGGCGGCGGGGCCGGTGGCGAGAGCGCCCAGGAAACCGAGAGGTTCAGTCCGCTGGTGGAGGAGAACGACGTCTGGGGTTCGCGCCCCGACGTGACCTCCGCGCTCATCGGTGAATCCGTCACGGATTCCGGAAAGGCACGGCATGGCGATCGAGCTTGACAAGGACTGGCCCGGCCTGACGGTGAAGGGCGACGACGCCGCGTGGGACCCGACCGAGATCAAACGGATCACGGGTGAGCTGGAAGAGGCGCTGAAGGCGCTGAGGACGCCCACCCAGCCGCCGGCGAGATCGGTCGCCTACGCCGCGGGAAGCACGCCCCCGCCGCTGCCGGGACCGCCCCCCGGCGCCGGATCGCTGCCGGATGTCCGCCTCCAGTGCGCGATCGGCACCGCCCAACTGGGTGAGTGGATCACCGCGGCGAGTTTCGCCCAGACGGTGGAAACCGCTTACATGACCTTCATCGGTGACACGGAGAAGTCCGGCGGCAACTACTCGTCGCTGCTCCAGCAGTGCGACGAGGTCATCGACGCGCTGGTCGACATCGCCAAGACCAATGCCGGCGCCGAGCAGGCCAACCTGGAGCCGGGCACCCGGCGCGACGTCTGACGGGAAGCCACCATGGCGGAAACAGGCATGTTCAAGGAGACGCTCTCGGTCGAGCTCTTCGACAGTCTCCTGGAGAAGATCAAGAAGTGGATCGACAACACCGATCCGGATTCGGTGCGACGGGCCGGCGACTACTACCTCGCCGCCCAGACCCTGCTTGAGAAGGCCGCGCGAGAGCTCAAGGACAAGGCCGTGGACCTGGCCGCCCACTACGGGGGGCCGGCCAGTGTGGCGACGCAGAAACAACTGCAGTACCTGCACGCGACCATTCGCGAGCTGGCGAATGAGATGGGCGGGATGGGCCCGCCGTTGCACCGGTACGCGGACACCCTCGTCTGGGCCCGGCAGAACCTCGTCGTGAAGAGGGGCGAGGACTCGCGCTCGGACCACGACACGGACTGGGCGGACATGATCCCGTTCTACGGGGCGTACCGGGTGGAGGACCGGGCCAGGGACCACTTCTACAAGGTCAACGAGCGGATCGCCGAACACTACGCGCTGCTCCCAGATCTCGGGAAGCTGAATTTCCTCCCCCCGACCCCACTGGAGATTCCCGACTTCAAGCCGGGGGGTTTCTCCCCCGAGGGATTTCCCCGCGGGGGAACCGGATCGGGTTCGCCGTACGGTTCCGGCGGTCCGGGCGCCCTGCCCGGCTCGGGACCGGCGGGAACGGGACCGTACGACCTGGTCTCGCCGGCACTCGACATGAACGGTGCCGGCGGACCGGGCGGGGAGGGGACGGATCTGTTCGGACCGGACCCGGACGTCGGGAGCCCGGGCCTCGTTCAGCCGTCCGGGCCGGCCGGGAACGGCTCGGACCTGTCCACGGAGTTCCCGGGCGGTGTCGGTGTCGGGGCGTCAGGCCGGGACCTGTCCGTGCCGGATGGCGGGACCCGGCTCGCCGGCCTGAACGAGACGGCACTTTCCGGGCCGTCGAACGCCCTGACGACCGGCCTGTCGACGAACGGCGTGCCGGGCATCGGCATGCAGGGTGGCGCGGGAGCGGGTGGCACGGGAACCGGCGGCGGGGGAACGGGCGGCGGGGGAATCTGGGGAGCGGGCGGCGCCGGTGCCCTCTCCGGAGCCCGCGGCGGGATGAGCGGTGTGCCGATGATGCCGTACGGGGCGGCGGGCCATGGGCGGGGTGGCGAAAAGGGCCAGGAGCACGAGAACACCACCGAGCTCCTGGAGGACGACGATGTCTGGGGCAGCGGCGGCTCCACCACACCTCCGCTGCTCGGGTAGACGCGGCACTGGAAGGGGCGGACATGGGCGAACTTATGCCGGATATGAGCGGAATTGCTGCAGGGGCGAGTCTCGGCCCGACGAGCAAGGAGATCGGCTACTCGCCCAGCGAGCTGAAAACGCTTGGCAATGGCTTCGGCAAGGAGGTGCCGGGCCTGGAGTCACTCGGGCAGCGGACCGGCGCGATGGGCATCGGCTTTCCCGCGTTCGGCGTCATCGGCATCGGGCTGATGATGGCCACCGACCAGGCTCGCGACAGCGCCGTCCAGGCTCTCGGAGCGAGCGTGAGGGTGTTGAACTCCTGGAAGACGGCTCTTGGCGCGATGGCCGATGACATCGAGCAGCGGGAGAAGGACATCAAGGACTCCCTGAAGAACGGCGGGGGACCGGGTCTCGGGAACACGGGTCCGGGGGGCGCGGGTCTCGGTGGTGCGGATCTCGGTGGCGCGGGCCTCGACGGTGCGGGCCTGGGGGGTGCCGGCCTCGACGGTGCGGGCCTCGGGGACACGGGTCTTCCCGGCGGAGATCTCGCCGGCGTGGACGGTCTCGCCCCGACCAGGCCCGACCTGAAGACACCCGACATCGACACGCCGGGCACGGACCTTCCCGACTCGAACATCCCCACGCCCGACGCGCCGGGACTGAACACCGACCTGCCGCAGGCTCCCGACACGAATGTCCCGAGCCCGGATCTGGGCGACGCGGCCAACACACCGACCACGCCGAACCTCGGCCTGACGGAGCCGGGGAAGACGAACCTGGCGGGTTACACCCCTCCCGACCTGACGACGTCGCAGCCGAGGACACCGGAGGCCGGCACCTGGTCGGGAGACTCCGCCCGTTCCGCCGGCTACTCGGCCGGAGCAGCGGGCAACAGGCAGTCCGCGCCGGCCGGCGCGCGCGGGGCCGGGGCGAACGGCATGTCGGGGATGCCCTTCATGCCGATGGGCGGCGCCGGTGCCGGCGGCGAACAGCGAAAGGAGCACAACAGCTCACTCGCGGGTCTGTCGGGGGACGAGGCGGACTGGGAGGACGACATCGACGTCGCTCCCGCGGTGCTCGGGCAGGAGCCGTGACCGACGAGGCGCCGGTCCGGCGGCCTGAGGAAAGGTGCTCGCCGTGAGCTATGAGAACGACAAGGCGATGTACATCTGGGCGGCGGGGGAGAGCGCCTTCGCCGCGATCGTGCTCATCTCCCCCGCCGCGAAGTACATCGCCCTGATGATCGGCACCATGATCTCCGATCCCGCCGGGATGCAGAAGCTGGCGGATCAGTGGCGTGACTCGAAGCTGGGGGGCGAGTCCGTGGATCTCGGCGCCCTGGAGGCCGCGGTGGCCGACCAGAAGGCGAAGGCCGAGACCGGGGGATGGAAGGGCGAGGCACGCCAGCTGTTCGACTCCTCCTCGGACACCTTCCTCCAGGAGATGAACAAGCTCGCGAACCACCGGATCAGCGCCGGTGACACCGTCGAGCAGACCGCGCTCATCTTCCACTACGGCGCTCTGGTGGTGTTCTGGGCCGCGAAGCTCATGGACATCCTGGCGGGGGCGGCCCTGGCCGCCACACTCATTCCCGTCTTGAGGGGGCCCACGCAGGTCGCGATCCAGGGGGCGCTCAAAAAGATCGGCGACGGCCTCGTGGCGTTGATCAGGATGAAGAAGAAGGGCGTCCTCACCGCCGCCGGGATTCTCGGCATCGTGAACATGTACAGCGCCACCCAGGCGCAGCTGTTCCCCGCCCTGGAAGCCATCACCGACAAGACGCCCGACTTCGGCGGCGCGGGATTCGACCACCAGTCCGGCAGACTCGTTCCCTCGATGGATCTGAGCGCCGCCCAGCCCAAGGGCGGATTGCTGGGCATGTTCTGACCTGGACCGGCCTCGTGGCGGGCTCCGGACCACGAGGCTCCGGACCACGAGGCTCCGGACCACGAGGCTCCGGACCACGAGGCTCCGGACCACGAGGCTCCGGAGCATGCGGAGGGCGGGCTCCGCGCTCACCGGCGTGCCGGACGTTCTACTGCTGGGGGCGGGCGGCCGACGGCTGCTCCACCCGCACGGGGTTCCGCGCGGCCGCGGGATCGAGCACCGGACCCTCGGGGATCAGGAGCATGAGCTGCGCGGGGAGCGGGGCGACGTTCTCCACCGCGTACCCGAGGCTTCCCAGCGCCTCCGGGGTCTGGATGGCGTGCCGCCGTCCCTGGTCGCCGATCAGGTAGAGCGACTGGACCGAGTCCAGCCTGCCGTTTCCCGGCAGCACGCCCACCAGGGCGCCGGTGCCGGGCGGGAGCACCACCTGGTCGACCGCGTCCTGGCTGAACCGGCCCGTCGGCGGCGTGGGTATCCGCACCGTGCTCTCGATCGTCAGCGTCGCCTGGGTCGAGCCGCGCTCCGTGTCGGAGTAGACGGCACAGAGCGGGTCGGTCGGATTCGGAGTGATGATCTTCGGCATGACCGGGGGAAGCCCGGTGGAATCCATCCGGGTGGCCGACACCTTCATCCCGTTCACGCTGGCGGCGTCCGTCTCGATCGGCAGTGCCTGTCGCCGGCCGTACGCCTTCTTGCTGTCGGGGTGCTGCAACAGCAGGTTGACCTGGGTGGGGTTGAGGCCGGCCAGCCCGTCGGAGAGCAGGACGTACCACTTCTCGGAAGCGCCGACCAGCGCGGGAACCCGGTACACCCGGCCCACCACGGACTTCTCCCCGCCGGGCCCGCGGGCCGCGCGGCCGAGGCCGGGCACCTTCGGGCCGCGGAAGTCAGGTCCGATGGGCAGCGCGTTGAGCCAGGCCGCGGGGACCTGGCGGCGCGCGCCTTCCGGCAGCGACCGCACATTGTCGGCCGGTACGAGCATCCGCTGGTTCGACCAGAGCAGCCAGGTCTCGTTCCCCTCCTCGACGACCATGGCGCTGTCCGTCCCGATCGGGCGGCCTCCGACGTTCAGGCCGCCGATCAGCGAGGTGTGCAGCCGGCGCTCGCCTCGGGCGTCCGCACCCTCCACCACACAGGCCGACCACGGGGTACGGACCAGCTTGTCGGGGGTGGGCAGAGACTGGGGGGCGCCGGGGATGCCCACCAGCACGCCGCGCTGGAAGCCCGCCAGGGAGGCCGAGCCGACGGTGCGCACGGTCACCTCCTGCTCGCGCAGGAGCAGCCGGGCGGAGGTTATGTTGGCGACCGGGAGCATCTCCTTCCGCGACGCGCTGTAGACGAGGATCGCCCCCGACTCCTCCTCCACGATCACGGTCCCCGGCTCGGTGAGCGCGGTCGCGCCGCCGGGAAACAGCAGCCCGACTATGCCGAAGCCGGCCGTCACCAGCACCGCGACCAGCACACCGCAGAACATCGCCACATTGAGCCTGCGCATCGGTGACTCGGGCAGGTCCGGCTCGCCCTGGAGCAGGGCCAGATTCAGGCGCTGGACCATCAGCTTGTGCGCCTGGTAGAGGTCACGACGGGTCTGCATGCCACTCCCACCTCGCGGATCTCGCCGGGGAACGGCGGATACCGGAACTCATCGCGCGCTCACCCGCCACTCTCGATCCGGGCGGGCCGCCATCCCCGGCGCCGGCCCAGCGGAATCACCAGCCTGACCAGGACGGCCAGGACCGCCAGTGAGAGGGAGACCAGGGCGACCCAGGCGGCGATCGCGATTCCACGGGAGTCCTCCACCGGGACCCGCGGGATCACGTCGGCCGGCAGCGGAGCGGCCTCGTCCGGAGCGATCGCCACCGTCTCCGACGGCAGGATCGCCGAGACGGCCAGCAACGGGTTGATCATTCCCGAGCCGGTCCCGGCCCCGGCACCGCCGCCGGCGGTCAGCCTGATGCGCCGCTGCACCGCCAGGTGGTCCAGTCCGGGGTGCCGGGCGCGCACCAGCGCCGCGACTCCGGCGACGTACGGCGCCGCGAAGCTGGTGCCTTCCAGCCTTTCGGCGTAGGCCCTGCCGGGCGAGGTGGAGGTGATGTCGACGCCGGGGGCGAGCACGGAGACCGGGGTGGTGGTGCTGGAGGAGGAGGCCCTGGTGCCGTCCGGGTTGGCCGAGCCGACGGAGATGACTCCGGGATAGGCGGCCGGGTAGGCGGGCGCGGAGGTGCCGTCGTCCTTGTCGACGTTGCCCGCGGCGGCCACTATCACCACGTCCTGGGCCAGGGCGTAGTTCACCACCTTCTTCAGGTCGGGCTGGTCGTACGCCTTGACCGACACGTTGATCACGTCGGCGCCGAGCCGGACGGCCCGCAGTATCGCGTGGGCCAGCCGCTCCGCCTCTCCGATGTCCTTGTTCGTGTGCTTGACGGATATCAGCCTGGCCTCCGGCGCGACGCCGGCGAACGGCACTCCCTTGATCTCGCTTCCCCCGATGATGCCCGCGACCTCCGTACCGTGTCCGATGCAGTCACCGCCGCCCGTTCCGGTGAGGTCGACCAGTGACTTGGCCATCTTCGTCAGCTGGGGGTGGGTGATGTCCACGCCGCTGTCGACGATCGCGACCGTCACCCCCGCGCCCCTGGTCAGCTTCCACACCTCCGGCAGGTTGAAGCGCCGCTGGGCCCATGACTCCCCGATGCTCTTCGTCCCGCGGGGCGGAGAGCAGTCGGCCGTCCCCGTCGCGAAGGTGGGCACGGGAGTCGTGATCGTCACTGCGAGCACTCCCGCGACAAGCTTCCCACCGATCATTGAAACCCCCGAAACGGACGGACGTCAGAGCGCTCTTGATCTCTCAGAGGGGTGGGCGGGGTCTCCGCCGTCACCTGATCCCGGCCGGATGCCGCTCGGTCTTCTCCGCCCCGCTCACCTGTTCCTGGAGGCCGGCGGGCATCCGCCGGCCTCACGGTCATCGGCAGGGGAGAGCACCGTGACGGTGCTCTCCCCTGCCGCGTTCATCCCGTGGTCATCCGCAGTTGGCCCAGCCGGCGCTGGTGCTGCCGCCGGGGCCGCCGCCGGAGATGCGCACGCACTTGCCCTTGGCGGGAACGTAGACCGGGCCCGCGTAGTACTCGAAGTTGCCCCGCTCGGTCTTGGCACCGCCACCCTGGGCCTCCAGGGTGACCCAGACCTGTGTCGCCTTCCCGACGTCGGCGGTCTTCATCGTGACCGCGCAGTTGGTGCCGCTGGAGGTGTTGTAGAGCTGGTAGGTCGTTCCGCCGCCGAACTGGACGGACCGCTGCACGTAGTAACCCGACCCGCAGACCTGCGTCGGGGTGTAGGGGTTGGAACGCTGCGCCGCCGCGGCCGGTTTCGAGGTGGCGGCCGGCTTGGCGGCGGCCGATGACGCCGGCGGCTTGGTGGTCGGCTTGGCCGCGGGCGGCGGTTCCGGGTTCACCACCGGGGGGTTGGTGGTCGGCTTCGACGAAGCGGGCCTGGACTGGGTCGGGGCCGGAGACTGGGGGGCCTCCTGCGTCCGGCTCGGCTCGGCCTGGGTCGGGGCCGGGGACTGGGGCGCCTGCTGCGTCTGGCTCGGCCTCGGTTGTGACGTCCGCCGAGGTTCGGTGGCTCGGGGAGTCGGCTGCGTCTCCTTGGCCTGCTCCGTCGGACGGGCCTTGCGCGTCTCCTTGGCCTGCTCCGTCGGCTGGGGCTGGGGCGGTGGCGGTGGCGCGGTGATCGGCGGGGTGGCGGTCGGAATCGTCGGCACCGCGGCCGGCGGTGAGGTGAGCGGGTTCAGCGTCGGAGGCGTGGGGGCGTCGGTGGACAGCTGCAACGGCCCGACGTCTCCCACCCGCGGCTCCGGTGTCACGCCCCAGGGCACGGTCACCCGGTTCGCCGGGTCGTCCGCGGCGCCCTGGCTCGGGTCTCCACCGCCCTGGCCGGGACCCGCACCTCCCTGGAGGGGATCGCCGCCCCCCTGGGCCGGGTCAGTACCGCTCTGCCCCCGCCACTGGCTCGCCAGTGCCAGCGGGGCCTTCTCGTTCGCGGCGGCCTGTTCGACGTTGCCAAGCGAGGCGTAGCTTCCGGCGGCCCAGATTCCGAGGCCGGACATCAGGGCGACCACGCCGACACCGGCCACCAGCATGAGGGGGAGACCCGTGGACCTGCGCTGTTCCCTGGCGGGTTCGGTGATCACCGCCCCGCTCAGCGGGGGCGGGCTTCCCGGCAGCGGCGGTGTGCTCCAGAGCGGGGCCGCCGGTGGCAGCACCGAGGCCGGGTACAGGGCTCCGTCCTGCGGGCCGGTGTTCGCGCCGGGCACGCTCGGGCCGCCCTCAGCAGGGGTGGCGGGAGCCGGCAGGAGCGCTTCCGTGGGCTGCTCGCCGAGCAGTCGCAGCATGGCCGCTCTGGTGTCGGGCCGAGCCTCCGGGCGGCTGTCCAGGCAGAGGGCGATGAGGGAGCGGAGCCCCGACGGGATGCCGGTCAGGTTCACCGGGCTCTCCGCCGCAGTGCCGGCCTGCTCCGTCTCGGGCCGGTCGAGGCGAGGCGGTCGCCCGGTCGCCGCGTAGCAGACCGTCGCGGCCCAGGAGAAGAGGTCCGCGGGCCTTCCCGCCGCGGTGGCCGGGACCGGTGCCTGACCGGTGCCGGAGAGCAACGCCGGCTGGATGTGCTCGGGGGCGCGGTATCCCGGCTCGGAACCGCTGTCGCCGAGGCCGATGTCGCAGACGCGGGGACCGTCGGGACCAAGGAGCACGGTGTCGGGGCTGAGACCGCCGTGGACGAGGCCGGACAGGTGGACGGCCGTGAGCGCGGTGAGCGTGCTGACGGCGAGCCGCTCCAGGGCGTCCCCGCTGAGCGGTCCGTCGGCGGACACCGCCTCGCGCAGGGAACGACCTTCCACGTGCTCGCGGACCACGTAGGGGGAGTCGTCGAACCAGCCGACCTCAAGGAGCCGGGCGGTGTGCGCACCGGACACGCGCCTGGCGGCGTGCAACTCGTTTGTGATCCGTTCGCAGGTCTCCGGATCGGCGCCCGGGTGTGCTTCCAGCACACGGATCACCCGGATGGTGTCCTCGTCTGGCAGATGACCCAGGTAGACGGCCTGAGTGGGATCTTCGACGAGCCGGCCGACCAGGAGGTGAACACCGATGCGCTCCGGATCTTCCGGCAGCAAAGGGTGCAAATCGCCCATGGAGTTCCTTTCCGGCTCAAATCTCTCTACCGGTACCTACCGATTGATCAAGAACCATCCAATCAAATCCGGCCCACCTGAATCACCGTTTTCATCCGTTCTTCATGTTTTTTCGCCTATCGAGGGTGAAATGACTGTTTCATTTGCGTATCGGAGTAATGGCGAAGTCGCTTCCGGTAACGAGGGCGGCGATTCCCTCCGTCTGACACACCGCGCCCGGCACCGGGAACCGATCGGTGGGATCGCGGGAGAGGAGATCGCTCGGGCGGGTGCGGGAATCCGCGGTCCTAAGCTGGCCTGGGTGGGTGCGCCGGGCGGACGCCGGTGAGCATCGCCCATGTCCCGACGCGAGACCAGGAGCAGGCAATGAGCCAGTACCCGTGGGGCGAGGCGACCGCGACCGGCATCGGGTCGCATCCGGGGGAGGACCACGCCGAAGCGGTCAGGGTCGTCCTGGGCGAGTCGCCCGCGCTGCCGTATCTGCCGGAGTTGCCCGCCAGAGGCGTCGGCGCCGACATGATCGGGCGCACCGCCTCGCTGCTGCTGGAGATGCCGGTGGAGGTGCAGCCCTCGGGCTGGCGGTTCGCCGACCGGCCGGGCCGCGACCTCAAGCGCGCCCGAGACCACCTCGTACGCGACCTCGACGCCCTGGAAGAGGCGGCCCAGGGATACGAGGGACCCTTCAAGATCCAGGTGTGCGGCCCGTGGACGCTGGCGGGAGCGGTCGAGCTCAAGTACGGCGACAAGACGCTCGCCGATCCGGGGGCGGTGCGTGACCTGGTGGACTCCCTGACCGAGGGACTCGCCGCGCACATCGCCGACGTGCGCCGCAGGGTGCCCGGCGCCTCGGAGATCGTGGTCCAGATCGACGAGCCGGGGCTGCCCGGCGTCCTCGCGGGCACGGTGCCGACCGCCTCGGGCTTCGGGCGGCTGACCGCCGTCGACCGCCAGGTCGCCGCGGACCGGCTCGGCGCGGTGTTCCCCGCGGGGACGTTCGTCGTCGTGCACTGCTGCGCCCCCGACGTGCCCTTCCGGGTGCTGCGCGCGGCGGGGACGGCGGGCGTCTCGCTCGACGCCCGCCGGTTGAACAGGCGCGACGAGGACGCGATCGGCGAGGCCGTCGAGGCGGGGACGGCCCTGTTCCTCGGTGTCGTGCCGGGCGTGGACGCGAGGCTTCCCGATGTCGGCGTGGTCGCCGGACCGGCCGTCGAGCTCTGGCGCCGTCTCGGCTTTCCCGCCGCGACGCTGGCCTCGCAGGTGGTGCTCACCCCGGCCTGCGGCCTGGCCGGGGCCTCGCCCGCCTACGCCAGGGCGGCCCTGGCCACCTGCCGTAAGGCCGCCCGGGTGCTGCAGGACGACCCCGGCGAGTGATCCCGGCCGCCGGGCGTGCCAACTCGGGGTAAGGAGGGGCACGGACTGTCGGTGCTCAAGGATACGTTTGGCTTGGCCGACGACGAGGGGAGAGGCGGGCGATGGGCGCTGAGGTCGAGGGCGTGCCGGTGCGGGCGTTGGAACGGCACGCGGAGCTGACCGAGCTGGTCGAGGAGGCCAACTGGCGCTACCACGTGCTCGACTCGCCCACCGTGAGCGACGCCCAGTACGACGGCTGGATGCGCGAGCTGCGCGAGCTGGAGGAGGAGAGCCCGTCCCTCCGCACGCCCGACTCCCCCACCCAGAAGATCGGCGCGCCGATCTCCAGCGATTTCAATCCCGTTGAGCACCTGCAGCGGATGGAGAGCCTCGACAACGCCTTCAACGCCGAGGATCTCGCCGCCTGGCGGGCGAGGGCCGAGCGGCTGGCCGAGCGCGACCCCGCGCCCTACCTGTGCGAGCTGAAGATCGACGGCCTGGCGATCGCACTGGTCTACGAGAAGGGCCGCCTGACCAGGGGGGCCACCAGGGGCGACGGCCGGGTCGGTGACGACGTGACGGCCAACGTCCGCACGATCGCCAACGTGCCGCACCGCCTGACCGGCGACGACGTGCCCGACCTGGTGGAGGTCAGGGGCGAGGTCTACATCCCGGTCGAGGAGTTTGGGAAGCTCAACGAGCAGCTGGTCGAGGCGGGCAAGGCCCCGTTCGCCAACCCGCGCAACTCCGCGGCGGGCTCCCTGCGGCAGAAGGATCCGCGCGTCACCGCGCAGCGGCCGCTGCACATGATCGTCCACGGGATCGGCAAGTGGGAGGGGACCGCCCCGCCCCGCACCCAGTCGGAGATCTACGACCGGCTCGCGGCGTTCGGCCTGCCGGTCAGCGACCTCTACCGGGTCGTCGACGACCTTGAGGGCATCAACGACTTCGTCGGCTTCTACAGCGAGCACCGTCACGACCCGGCCTACGAGATCGACGGCGTCGTGGTCAAGGTCAACCGCATCGAGCTCCAGCACAACCTGGGCTCCACCAGCCGGGCCCCCCGCTGGGCGATCGCCTACAAGTATCCCCCCGAGGAGGTCAACACCAGGCTCCTCGACATCCAGGTCGCGGTGGGCCGCACCGGCAGGGTCACGCCGTACGGGGTCATGGAGCCGATCGTGGTGGCCGGCTCCACCGTCGAGCGGGCCACGCTGCACAACGCCTCCGAGGTCGCGCGCAAGGGTGTGCTGATCGGCGACACCGTGGTGCTGCGCAAGGCGGGTGACGTCATCCCCGAGATCGTCGGCCCGGTCGTCGACCTGCGCGACGGCACCGAGCGGGCGTTCACGATGCCGGAGCGCTGTCCGGAGTGCGACACCGAGCTGGCGTACGAGAACGAGGGCGACGCCGACCTGCGCTGCCCCAACACCAGGGCCTGTCCCGCCCAGCTCCGCGAGCGCATCTTCTTCGCGGCCGGTCGCAGGGCCTTCGACATCGAGGGGCTGGGCTACGTGGCGGCCACCGCGCTGACCCAGCCGCTGCCGCCGCAGGAGCCGCCGGTCCGCACCGAGGCCGACCTGTTCGATCTGACGATCGAGCGGCTGCTGCCGATCAGGTCGGTGGTCCGCGACCCCGACACCGGGCTGCCCAAGACCGATCCGGAGAGCGGCGAGCAGAAGGTCGTCACCTTCTTCGCCAACCAGAGCGGCGAGCCGAGCAAGAACGCCGAGAAGATGCTGGAGCAGCTGGAGAAGGCCAAGGGCCAGCCGGTCTGGCGGGTGCTCGTCGCGCTCTCCATCCGGCATGTCGGCCCCCCGACCGCCCAGGCGATCGCCGCGGAGTTCGGTTCCATCCACACGATCGCGAAGGCCTCCGAGGAGGAGCTCGCCGCGGTCGAGGGTGTCGGCCCGCGAGTGGCCGCGGCGATCCGCGACTGGTTCGAGGTCGACTGGCACCGGGAGATCATCGAGCGCTGGGCGGGCGCCGGGGTCCGGATGGTCGACGACCCGCCGGCCGAGCAGCTTCCGCAGACCCTGGCCGGGCTGACCTTCGTGGTGACAGGCACGCTCGCCGACTTCACCCGCGACGAGGCCGGTGAGGCACTGGCCGCCCGAGGCGGCAAGGTCTCGGCGTCGGTGTCGAAGAAGACCTCCTTCGTGGTGGTCGGGGAGAACGCGGGTTCCAAGTTCGACAAGGCCGTGAAGCTCGGCGTGCCGATCCTCGACGAGGCCGGTCTGCGGGTCCTGCTGGCCGAGGGGCCCGAGGCGGCGGCGAAGGTGACGGTGCAGCCCGAAAAGTGATGGAACCGCCCCGCCGCCGTGTGCAAGGACGCGTGAATTTCCAGTGACGGAACGTGCGCAATCGGTTTCGCGAAGTGGCCCGTAGGCCGTACTCTCCCATAGTGAACTAATGGGGGTTTTGTTACTCATGGCCGACCCAACCGACACTCGCGATACCGGACCGCGTCTGGGATCGCCCCTCTGGGCCTATCTCGCCGCCGTCATAGCGGTCGGGTTCGTCGCCCTCGTCGTGTCCCAGCTGCGCATGGACACGGCCGAGATCGTGGAACTCGCCCGGAGCCCGCTGTTCTGGATGCTCACGGTCCTTGTCGTGCTGGGTGAGTTGCGGCCGGTGATCCTGTCGGCGTCGCTGACCGTGGGCGGCACCTACCCGTCGACCATGTTCACCTTCGCCGCGCTGCTCCACTACGGCCTGCCGATCGCGGTGCTGCTGCAGGTGGTCGCCATGGTCGTCAACGGGGCGGTCACCCGTAAGGCGTGCCACCGGGTGATGTTCAACATCGCCCAGGTGACCCTGGCCTGCACCGCCGCCGGGATGGTGCTCGGCCTCTTCGGCGACCGGCCCGTCACGGTGGGCGCCGGGGTGCCCGACGGCACCGACCTGCTGGCGATCGGGCTGGCCGGGCTGGCCTACTTCGTGGTCCGGGCCGCGCTGGTCTCCGGCGCGGTGGCGCTGCACGAGCGCAGGTCGATCCACCGGGTGATCAAGACCACGATCGGCCACCAGAGCCTCGTCTACGCCGGGCTGCTCGGCATGGCACCGCTCGTCGTGGTGGTGATGAACCACTCGCCGGCCCTGGTGCCGCTCTTCCTGGCGCCGGTGCTGGCCGTCTACTTCACGGCCAGCATGTCGGTCCGCCGCGACCACCAGGCGATGCACGACGGTCTCACCGGGCTGCCCAACCGCAAGATGCTCGTGCTCAGCACGGAGGAGGCGCTCGCCGAGGCGCGGGAGGGCGAGCGGGTCGGCCTGTTCCTGCTCGACCTCGACCGGTTCAAGGAGATCAACGACACCCTCGGGCATCCGGTCGGCGACCGGCTCCTGCAGATGGTCGCGCACCGGCTCACCCACAGCGTCCGTCCCGGCGACGTGGTGGCCCGGCTCGGTGGCGACGAGTTCGCCGTTCTGCTGCCCTCGGTCAGGGACGCCGCGGCGGCCAGGGAGGTGGCGGCGCGCCTGCGGGTGGCGATCACCGAGCCGGTACGGCTGGAGGGCATGAGCTTCGACCTGGACGCCTCGTTCGGCATCGCCATCTACCCCGACCACGCACCGGACTTCGAGATGCTCCTGCAGCGCTCGGACGTGGCGATGTACCTGGCGAAGGAGAGCAGGACCGGGGTCGAGATCTACGCCGCCGACAAGGACCGCAACAGTCCCGAGCGGCTCACCCTCCTCGGTGACCTGCGCAGGGCCATCGACCGCTCCGAGCTGCGGCTGCACTACCAGCCCAAGCTCGACCTGTCGGGAGGGCAGGTGCGGGGCGTGGAGGCGCTGCTGCGATGGCGCCACCCGGAGCGAGGGATGATCTCCCCCGGAGAGTTCGTGCCGATGGCCGAGCAGTCGTATCTGATGCGCCACCTCACCGGATACGTCATCGACGCGGCCCTGGAGCAGGCCGCCCACTGGTGGCACACCGGCCTGCACGAGCAGATCTCCGTCAACGTCTCGGCCCGCGACCTGCTCGACTCGGCGCTCTCCGACCAGCTGGGAGCGGGCCTGGCGCGATACCGGCTGCCGCCCAAGGCGATCCAGCTGGAGGTCACCGAGCGCATCCTGATGACCGACCAGGCGTACACCGCCGACGCGGTCCGCGCCCTGGCCTCGCTGGGCGTGCCGCTCGCGCTCGACGACTTCGGCACCGGCTACTCCTCGCTGGTCCGCCTGCAGCGTCTGCCGGTGGCCGAGGTCAAGATCGACTCTTCGTTCGTCCGCCGGATCGGCGAGTCCAAGGACGACGAGCGGATCGTCCGCTCGATCGTCGACCTGGTCCGCTCCCTCGGCCTGCGCTCGGTCGCCGAGGGCGTCGAGTCGGCCGAGGTGGCCGAGCGCCTGGCCGACATGGGGTGCGACCTGGGCCAGGGCTGGCTGTTCGCCAAGCCCATGTCGGCCGCTGACGCGACAGTATGGTTGCGCAAGCATCGAGGGCTCGCCCCGCACGACCTCGGCTTCCTGCGTCCCACCGAGATCCTCGACTCCCAGCGGGCCTGGTCCTCCCTGTCGCCGTGATCTCGTGTGCGGCCGTTCCGCCTCCCGGCAAGCGTTCTCCGGGGCCGCGCGAAGAAGCTTTCAAGATCGATTTCGGGCAGTAAAACGTTTCGTGACCTTCCCGGAGCCGGGGCGCGGCGCGGCCGGGGTTCGGCGATCCCGGCGGGCGGCGGCACCCTGCTCAGGGAGTCTCGGATCGGTGCGCACCGGACAGGCCGGGGGCCGATTTCTCCGGCCTGGCGGGCCGGGGACGGCCTGACCGCTTCGAGTAAGAGATCTTCGGTTGGTTGCGACGGTGTTAATGAGTCGGGACCCTCAGGTCGCGAGCCATAGGATGACACTGTCCAATTGCCATTCCACGAAACGGGTTCAACGACTCATGTCCGCCATAACCCGCGACGAGGTCGCTCACCTCGCCCGGCTGTCCCGGCTGGCGCTGGCCGACGAGGAGCTCGACCACTTCGCCGCCCAGCTCGATGTGATCATCGGTGCGGTCGCCCGCGTCGCCGAGGTGGCGGCCGACGACATTCCGCCGTCCTCGCACGCGTTGCCGCTCACCAACGTCTACCGCCCCGACGAGGTACGGCCGGGACTGACGCCGGAACAGGCGCTGTCAGGCGCCCCGGCAGTCGAGGACGACCGCTTCCGCGTGCCGCGCATCCTCGGGGAGGAAGCATGAGCCTCATCCACAAGACCGCCGCGGATCTGGGCGCGCTGATCGCCGCCGGAGAGGTCTCCGCCGTCGAGGTCGCCCAGGCCCATCTCGACCGGATCGCCGCCGTCGACCCGCAGGTCAACGCCTTCCTCCACGTCAACGCCGAGACGACCCTGGAGCAGGCGCGGGTCGTCGACGCCCGCCGGGCCGCCGGCGAGGAGCTCGGCCCGTTGGCCGGCGTGCCGATCGCGCACAAGGACGTCTTCACCACCGTCGACATGCCGACCACGGCCGGATCCAAGATCCTTGAGGGTTATCGCCCGCCGTACGACGCCACCGTGACCCGCCGTCTGCGCGAGGCCGGCCTGGTGATCCTCGGCAAGACCAACCTGGACGAGTTCGCGATGGGCTCCTCCACCGAGAACTCCGCCTACGGCCCCACCCGCAACCCGTGGGACCTGTCCCGCATCCCCGGCGGCTCCTCCGGCGGCTCGTCCGCCGCGGTCGCCGCCTACGAGGCCCCGCTGTCCACCGGCACCGACACCGGCGGCTCGATCCGCCAGCCCGCCGCGGTCACCGGCATCGTGGGCATGAAGCCGACCTACGGCGGCTCGTCCCGCTACGGCCTGATCGCCTTCGCCAGTTCGCTCGACACGCCGGGCCCCTTCGCCCGCAACGTGCTGGACACCGCGCTGCTGCACGAGGCGTTCTCCGGCCATGACGTGATGGACGCGACCTCCGTCGACGCCCCGGTGCCCTCGGTCGTGGCGGCGGCGCGCAGCGGCGACGTGGCCGGGCTGCGCATCGGCGTGGTCAAGGAGTTCGGCGGCGACGGCTACCAGGCGGGCGTGCTCGCGCGCTTCCACGAGACCGTGGAGCTGCTGGAGTCGCTGGGCGCGAAGGTCTTCGAGGTCTCCTGCCCCTCGTTCACCACCGCCCTCCCGGCGTACTACCTCATCGCCCCCTCGGAGTGCTCCTCCAACCTGGCCCGCTTCGACGCCATGAGGTACGGCCTGCGCGTCGGCGACGACGGCACGCGCAGCGCCGAGGAGGTCATGGCCCTGACCCGGGCCCAGGGCTTCGGCCCCGAGGTCAAACGCCGCATCATCCTCGGCACGTACGCGCTGTCCAGCGGTTACTACGACGCCTACTACGGTCAGGCGCAGAAGGTCCGCACGCTCATCGCGCGCGACTTCGAGGCCGCCTTCCAGCAGGTGGACGTGCTCATCTCGCCGACGACGCCCACCACGGCGTTCCCGATCGGCGAGCGCGCCGACGACCCCATGGCGATGTACCTGGCCGACCTGTGCACCATCCCGGCCAACCTGGCGGGCAACGCGGCCATCTCCGTGCCGTGCGGCCTGGCGGACGAGGACGGCCTGCCGGTCGGTCTGCAGATCATGGCTCCGGTGCTCGGCGACGACCGCTGCTACCGGGTCGGTGCCGCGGTCGAGAAGGCCCTCCAGGCGCGGTGGGGCGGCAACCTGCTGTCCAGAGCCCCGGAGCTGTAAGGGTTTTCTGGATTTCGGGGCGAGGGGGCGACAGGTGACAGGGAGAACGGCGGCATGATCACTCGGATCGAGATCGACGGGTTCAAGTCCTTCTTGAGCTTCGATCTCGATGTGCCGCCCTTCCTCGCGCTGGTCGGACCCAACGCGAGCGGCAAGTCGAACCTCTTCGACGCCGTGGGGTTCGTGGCGGCTGAGATCGAGGGGCCGGGCGGGCTGCTGGGCGCGACCCGCGGGCTGCCGGGCGAGCAGTTCCACCGGGTCGCCCACGGTTCCGCCGTGGGCGGGTTCGTCGTCTCGGTGGAGGCACTGGTCACCCCGGAGCCCGGCTCCGTGGTGCCGGTCAGGTTCGACGTGGGCGCGGAGATGGTGCTGAAGATCCCCAGATCCAGCGGGGCCGTGGTCAGCCACGTGGCCCAGCGGATCCCGCACGAGCTGCTGGATCTCCTGGTCGAGGACCCGGATCCGGAGGGCACGCCCCGCCGTACGGTCTCCTCGTGGCGCCGCTACTCGCCGTCCCCGGCGGCGATGCGCCGCCGCTGCCCCTCGGCCGACCGGGGAGCGCTCGCGGACGACGGCGCGAACCTGGCCGCGGTGCTCGGGCGGATGGCCGGTACGGAGGCGCTGGCCGACCTCGTGGTCGACCTCGCGGGAGTGCTACCCGACGTCACCGGGCTGGTGCCGCGCACCGACCGGAGGGAGTGCTCCTTCGACCTGCTCGTCGACGGTCAGGGAGCGGTGCCGGCCACGCTGCTCTCCGACGGCACCCTGCGGGTCCTCGGCCTGCTGACCGCCCTGCACGACCCCGACCACCCGGGCACGCTGCTGGTGGAGGAGATCGAGAGCGGCGTCCACCCGGGGCGCCTCGGCGAGCTGCTGCGGCGGGTGCGCCAGAGGACCTCCGGGCCGGGGGGTGCCGAGCCGCCGCGGCAGGTGATCCTCACCAGCCAGTCCCCGATCGTCGTCGCGGAGGTCTACCGGACCGAGCCGGACGCGCTGACGTTCCTCGACACCGCGGTCCGCGTCGACCCCGACAACGACCGGGTGTCGAGGGTGACCGTGGCCAAGCCGATCCAGCCGGACGGCGAGCCGGGCACGTTCGTCTCACCCCGGCAGGTCCGCAAGTACCTGGGCGCGGCCGCATGAGCCGCCCGCTGGTTCCCGGACTCATCGCGGAGGGGGAGACCGACGAGGGCTTCCTCAGCATCGTGATCGCCAGGCAGCTGCGCGAGCTCACCTGGATGTCGCCGTACGCGGTGGACGTCAAGGAGACCGAGGTCGTCTCCCACGACCGGGAGCACATGGTCACCGCGCTGGAGGAGCTCGCGGCCGACTGTCACCTGCTCTTCACCCACGATGACGGGCGGGAGCGCCGCCGTAGCGACGGCGTCCGCTACCACTCGCACTACCTGGTGCCGGTGATCGGACTTGGCGACACCGGGGCCTGGCTGCTCGCCGACCGCGCCGTGTGGGCGGGGCTGGCGGGCAGTGACCTCGGCGGGCTGCCCGCGCGGCCCCGCGATGTCGAGAGGATCGCCGATCCCGCGGGGGTGCTGGCCGCGACCGTCCCCCGGCGTGGCAAACCGGTCCGCGACTACTTCGAATACATAGGACGCAACATCGACCTCGCCGCTCTGGCCCAGGTGCCCGCCTACGCGAACTGGGTGGCCGAGACGAGGAACGCTTTGAAGGGACTTGGTTACCTGTGAGTGCTGAGAGAATCCGACGCAGTGAGCGTAGTGGCGCGCGAGGGACGAGCGCTCCGCGTAGCGAGGGAGGAGCGGTGAACGACAATGAGCGCTGAGACGTTGATGCCGTACGACGAGGCGCTGGAGCGCTTCGAACCGGTGCTGGGCCTGGAGACACACGTCGAGCTGGGCACGGCGTCGAAGATGTTCTGCGGCTGCCCGACCACGTTCGGCGCCCCGCCGAACACGCACGTCTGCCCGGTCTGCCTGGCGCTGCCCGGCTCGCTGCCCACGACCAACGCCGCCGCGATCGAGTCGACGATCCGTATCGGCCTGGCGCTCAACTGCTCCATCGCCGAGTGGTGCCGCTTCGCCCGGAAGAACTACTTCTATCCGGACATGCCGAAGAACTACCAGATCAGCCAGTACGACGAGCCGCTCTGCTTCGACGGCTACCTCGACGTCGAGGTCGACGGCAGGACGGTACGGATCGAGATCGAGCGCGTCCACCTGGAGGAGGACACCGGCAAGTCCACCCATGTGGGTGGCGCGACCGGCCGCATCCACGGGGCCGACTACTCGATCGTCGACTACAACCGGGCCGGCATCCCGCTGGTGGAGATCGTCACCAAGCCGATCCCGGGGACCGACAGGCTCGCCCCCGAGGTCGCCCGCGCCTACGGCACCGAGCTGCGCGAGCTGGTGCGCGGTCTCGGCGTCTCGGACGTACGCATGGAGGAGGGCTCCATGCGCTTTGACGTCAACGTCTCGCTCATGCCGCGTGGCTCCTCGGAGTGGGGCACCCGCACCGAGACCAAGAACGTCAACTCGCTGCGCAGCGTCGAGCGCTCCGTACGGGGTGAGATCGAGCGCCAGGCCGCGATCCTCGCCGACGGCGGCCGGATCATCCAGGAGACCCGCCACTTCCACGAGAACACCGGCACCACCACCTCGGGACGGTCCAAGGAGGAGGCGCAGGACTACCGCTACTTCCCCGAGCCCGACCTGGTGCCGATCGCCCCCGACCCCGCGTGGGTGGCCGAGCTCAAGGCGGCCCTGCCGGAGCTGCCGGGCGTGCGGCGCAAGCGGCTCCAGCAGGAGTGGGGCGTGTCCGATCTGGACATGACGTCCATGCACAACGCCGACGCCATCGGCCTGGTCGAGGCGACGGTGGCCGCCGGTGCCCCGCCCGCGGACGCCCGCAAGTGGTGGATGGGCGAGCTGGCCCGCCGTGCCAACGAGGCGGGGCTCCCGCTGAGCGCGCTGCGGATCACCCCGGACCAGATCGCCAGGGTGTGCGCGATGGTCGCCGGGGGGGCGCTGAACGACAAGCTGGCCCGCCAGGTGCTGGAGGGCGTGCTGAACGGTGAGGGCTCCCCGGACGAGGTGGTGGCCGCCCGCGGCCTGCAGATCGTCAACGACGAGGGCGAGCTGATGGAGATCATCGACCAGGTCCTGGCCGGCAACGCCGACGCTGCGGACAAGGTCCGCAGCGGCAAGGTCGCCGCCGTCGGCGCCCTGGTCGGCGGCGTCATGAAGGCCAGCCGGGGCAAGGCCGACGCGGGCCGGGCCAGGGAGCTCATCCTGGAGCGTCTCGGCGTCTCCGGGTAATCGGCGTCTCCGGGCAACCCGCGCGTAGGGTTTCCCGGGAGCTCAAGCGAAGGGTCTGCGAGTGGCCCGCGCGTAAGGTTTCCGGGGAACTCACGCTGAAGGTTTTACGGGGAGCTCGTGCGAAGGGTTTCCGGGAGTCCGCGTGAAAACCCCGCCGCCCTGGCGGGGGCCGCGCTCGCGCCCGGATGATCCGATCGCGTCCAAGCTCCACGAGCGGCCCGTGGTTGCGTACCACCGCTCGCGAGAAGTTGGGCGCGACGGCACGGGAGTCGTCCCTCCGTGCCGCCGCGCTCCTCATGGTGGGTTCGGCGGCTCTGCGTAGTGCTCACCGAGCCGTTCGGCGATCCGGACCGCGACCTGCGTCAGGTTGTCCACCGGAGCATGCTCGGCGGGCTCCTCCTGGTAGGCGGCGCCCCAGCAGAAGACGGTTCCTGCGTGATCGGCCCACACGGTCAGCTCTGCGCTGACCACGAGGCGAGGCTGTCCCTCGTCGTAGGAGATCGCCGAATAGATCCGGTGAGTGTGCAATTCCATGCGCAGGCGCTGCAGAGCCGTGACGGCGGCGGGCCGCCGGATGGCGGCGCCCAGCCGGTCGCCCGCCGGTGTGCCGTAGGACGGGATCACCGTCAACTCCTCTCATCTGCTTGAGAACATGACTCCGACGGGCTCAGGTGGTCGGCCGCGATGGCCACGAGCGGCGTGGCACCTGGGGACGGGGTTCGCCAAAGGCCGAGTTCCACCTGTTGCATGCGGTCCCACAGTTCGGCGGCGCTGTCTGCGTAGACGGCGCGGAAACACGCCGCGTCCCGGCAGTCCCAGGCTTCGAAGCGCCGGTATCTCAGGCTCCACCAGACCAGCCACCCGTACGCGTACGCCTGCACCTGCTCGGCGGCCAGCACCGCATCGGCGTCAGCACGGGTCGACATGCTCTGCCAGGATCACGTCGGCCAGCAGCGGCAACTCGCAGCCCAGCAGCGTGGTGAGGGGGCGGGCGCGCAGGATCTCGTAGTGCTCGGCGAGCAGTTCGGCGGCCGTGGCCGAGTCTGAGGCGGCGCTGAGTAGATGCTCACCGGATCCGTCAAGCTCGGGACTGGTCCACCAGAAGTTCTCACCGTCGCTGTAGGCCAGGAGCCCGCGGTAGACGGACACGACGGCGTTGCCGGAACGGAGCTCATGGATGTCGGCCGAGATGCCATGGGCGCGATCCAGTTCGGCGACCAACTCTTCGGCGCGGAGCCGGGCGGCGGTCGGCGGTGTGGCGGTGTGCACCGGGGAAGGGAGACCGCCGCGCCTGCTCACGAGAGCGTCACTACGCTTCGGGGCCACGTTCATGCCGCGACCCCTCGCCGGTACGGCTCACGCCGCCGGGGCGGGGAGGTGGTGTCCGGCGAGCGGCCCCCGCCATAGGCATCGGTGACCGCCACCGGCCGCGCGTGACGTCCGGGACGAACCTGGGACGGAGTGACGGGCGGGTGAACCTTCAGCGGGCGCGACGGCGCCGCGACCGGTAGCCGACCGCCCAGGCCCAGACGCCGCCGCGCGGCCATCCGGGCGCACACCTGCCGGGGCGTGGGCTGCTCCCACAGATGGTCACGACGGTGAGGCAGGCTGCGCGCCTCATGGGCATAGGGGGCATGCCCGCACCACCGGCAGCCCAGCGGCAGCGGCGGGGAATCCGCATTCCAGCGGATGCGAATGGCTCTAATCTTGCCCATGGATCAGGACTCACTTCCTGGTCGAGGGACCCGTACGGCGTGTCAGCGCCTACGGGTCCCGTTTCTTTTGCGTCTCCTCTCATCACAACGCTGCGTAATCCCTCCGGCACAGATGCGTTTGGAGGACACTGGGGGCGACAGAACCGCCCCCAACTGCGGCGAAGAGGTGTACGTGATGGCCGCTGATCTCCCCCTGTGGGCCGTACGACTTCGTGAGGAACGACGCAACCGGCTGTGGCCCCAGCGCGAGATGGCCCGCCGACTCGTCGAGGCGGCCGACGAGGAAACCCGCAACCACCTGCCCACCCGAGAGACCCTGATCCGCCGGATCAAGGCGTACGAGGCCGGGCACAACCGGCCCGGTGACCCGTACCGCGTGCTGTACGCACGAGCGTTCGGCATCCCCGAGGCTGACCTGTTCGACGATCCGCAGGATGTCTCTGCATCTGAGCATCCGACCCGGGGTAGCCTCGCGGGGAAGGCGCCAGATGGAGACGACATGGAACGCCGACGACTTCTACAGCTCGCCGCCACCGGGTTCGGAATACTCGGCCTGTCCGGCGAAGCAGTTCGCCAACTGCTCGACCTGTCTCTCGCACATGATTTCCGCAGCGCCGAGGAATGGGCGCTGACCTGTGACGATCACCTCTACGCGCTCCGGACCCGACCTCCCGCACAGGTGGCAGCCGATCTCATCATCGATCTGCTCCTGGTGCGACGGCAGTTGGAGACATCGGCTCCCGCCGAGGTAGCCGGACTGCAGAGGACCATGGCCACACTTTCCACCGTCCATGCCAACGCGCTGACCCGCCTGGGCGATCACGGGGCCGCCGTCCGCTGGTGGCACACGGCCCGCCACGCGGCTGATGCATCCGGGGATCGAGAACTCCGACTGCTGGTCCGTGCGGAAGAGGCGGGCCACGGACTCTACGGGCAGCGCGCCCCGGAGACGGTGCTCCACCTCGTTCACGACGCGAAACAGATCGCCGGTGGGCCTTCCGTCGACCTGATGACCACCCAGGCCAAGGCCCTCTCCCTGCTTGGCAGACACGATGAGGCGCTCGGAACGCTGAACGCTCTTCTCGACCTGGCGGCAAAGGGCGTCACCGGAGACTCCCTCGGCTTCTGGAAAGCGAATCAGATCCATTTCGCCGAGAGCTGGGTCTACGCCGGTGCGGGCGACGAGGCCAGGGCGGACACGGCCCGGACCAATGTGCTCAGGCTGACCCGCGACTACCAGTACCAGGCCAACGTCGCACTCCACGAGGCACTCTGCATGGTCGTCAGGGGGGACGTCGACGAGGGCATGCGACAGGCGGCGGCGGTGATAACCCCCCTTGCACCCGCCTACCGCAGCAACCACATCATCGAAACCGGGAAAATACTGCTACGCGCCATACCCCGCGATCAGCAAGACCGCCCCGCTGTCGGCGATTTTCACGAAGTGCTGACCAGCGAGGTCTCGAAGAGTGCGTGAACGAATAGATTTTCGAGCATCCTCGCGCGGGCCATCAATCTCGACCTGGACTCACTTGGGTGCATGAGTGGAAACCCCTAAGAGGCGTGAGATGACCGAGGCGCTGACGAATATCACCTAGCAGGAACCCTGCGGGATAGCGAGGTGGTGAACATGGGTCTTCGTGACCCCTTGCCCGCCGAAGAGGTTAAGTGGCGCCTGGCATCAAGCGGCTGGTCCGGCGACACCAACGAGATCAGCAAGAACTACTCGATCGACTACGACAGCGCGATGCGCGCCGTCACCGAAATCGCACAGGTTGCCATCGAGTTGGAACATCGGCCGGACATCGATATCCGATGGGACCATCTGCGGATCGCCATGACCACTCACACGGCAGGCGATGTCGTAACGGAGCTGGATTTTCTTCTTGCCGCCCGGATCAACGAAATCACCGAAAAGCACGGAGCCGTAACGACCTGACCCGAAGCGCTGTACCGGCGCGTCTGACCCACGAGCGGCCCCTGGTATCCGCGCCACCGCTCGCGGGAGTTCAGTGCGACGGCACGAAAGGGTCCGTGCTGTCACGGCTGTTCACGGGGCGGTGAAGGTGTACCGGGCCCGCGCGCTGTGCAGCCTTTCGACCTGGTCGGACAGTTCCGAGGCGAGTGTCTCGGTGGAAAAGCGCATGAACGTCTCGCGGACACAGGCTTGTCGCTGCCGCTGGGTGACGGCGGTGCGCAAGGTGACGTACCGGACAGGGACGGTGAGGTCGGTCGCGCAGATGATCTTCCAGCCGGGATGGGCCTGCCGGAGCGCGGCGAGCCGGCGTTCGGCTAGTTCCGCCGCCTCCTCGGAGAACTGCGGTCTTCGCAGGGCGGGCTCTTAGAGCTTGTCATCGCGAAGCCTCCATCCGGGTCCGGGTCCGCTGCTCGTGCTCGTCGAGCTGGCGACACAGGCAGCTCGGGGCGGGGGCGTGCAGGGTACGGGTGCAGACGCAGCTCGGCACCGGGGGCCGGTGGCGTACCAGATGCCGTTGGCCCGCCAGATCCTCCAGGGCGGGAACGCGTGGCCGATGCCCATGGCGAGCGCATCGGCCTGGTCCCCGGTCAGGAGTGGCGGACTCTCAACGTCCGGCGCGTGTGGTGACAACACCCCGCTGACCAGCTGATCAGCGTCAGCGTCGAAGGAAATCGATCATCTCGGTTCTGGTCTCCTCATGCGGTTCGACCGATGCCGCCTGCCGTATCCAGTGCCTTGCCTCGTCCGGTACGGCTGAGGCCGACCAGGTAGTCAACGCGGCCAGGGCGGCGCGCCGGATCCGAGTGACTCGGTTGCGCAGTGCCACGTCGATCAGCGCCAGCCCGATGCCGGGGAAGGCCTCCAGCCCGCCCACGATGGACTCCAGCGCTCGATCCGGCCCGTACTCCTCGCCGATGTCGTGGCTGTCCTCTGGCCCATTGGCCAGATCGGCCAGGGGAAGAAGTCGTTCGGCCAGGTGGCTGAGCTGCTCGGCTTCCTCGGCGGTGGCGAGCCGGATGGCGTGGTGCCAGGCGAACTCATCCAGCGGATCAATCTTCAGGCGGGCGATGATCTGCTCGACCACCTGCAGATGAAGTTCGTCGGCAGCCCACATCGCATGGCTGAAATCGACATGGTGTGGATCGGCCAGGCACCCCAGCACGAGGTCTTTCCACCGAGGTTGGGTGGTGAGTTCCTCGTAGCGGCGGCGGAGCTGCGCGATCATGTCGGGCGGCCAGGGCGAATCGTCGTCGGACTCGCGCAGGAAGGCCAGGATTCTCAGCACGGCGTGCAACCTGTCGAGCGTGGCCTGCCGGTCGGCAAGGAGGTCGGCGAAGCGATGCATGGCCGGTACGGCGTCGGCGTAGTCGCCCATGTCTTCGGCCGGACCACCCAACGCCAGGGCGGCCAGGATGTCCGCGGCGCCGTCGAGCAGGGTGTCGTCGATGTCCGGCTCCAGCAGGGCCGAGTACAGGTCGCCGGTCGTGGCCGCGAGGTGGGCCAGGTATTCATTCATGATCCCGTTGCGGAAACCATCCCTCAGCAACCAGGCCTTGATCTGTGGATCGTCGCATCCCTTGAGCCGTTCCACCGCGTGGATGCGGCCCCAGTCCCGCACTCGGCGGGCCAGTTCGTAGGCGGCACGTTGGCGGTCGGGCTGAGTGTGCTGCAGGGCCACCACCGCGTACAGGGTGAGCTCCTCCAGCGTGCCGAGCAGGAGCAGCAGCTCCCTGTCCCGCTCCTCTCCACAGACGCCGAGCAGCACAATGCCGATCTTGACAGCGCCGCGCCGGGTACCGTGCTCGGTCAGATGCCGCCCGACTTCGCCGATTCGATCACGGGGGAGCCGCCGTCGCCGGATCTGATCGACGAGGTCGTCAGCGATGCCGAGTGCCGATACGGTGCCGAGCCGATCATGTAGCCGCAGAAGATCTTCACGGGCGGGGTCGCCGGTGACGAGCCTGCTGATCAGGTCGGCGATTTCGATGACGACGTTGTTGTCGGGCTCGATACCAAAGTGGTGGCTCTGGATGCCGTCCATGACGACGCTGGTGATGAACGGCTCACAGTCACCGCGGGGCGGGTCATCTGGGAGCCGGTAGGCGTCCTCGGGCCACGGGCCGGGCCCGTAGCGCAGGGACATCGCGAGTGCGTGAGCGAGGAAGGTGGGGCGATCGTCGAGGGGATCGTCACCCAGCTTCCACGTGCCGGGGTTCACCGGCTGGGGCGGTGGCCGCCCTTCCCGTAGGTCATGCCCGCCATGATGGGCCATCGGGCGTCCGGATGGCAACCACGGGCCACTCACCTTGACTGCGCCACCTCGAGATTTTGATCAATTTACGCCGGTCTCGTATCGCGTGAAGCAAACGAGGTCAGGCGGGGGTGGCCTGGGCGGCGATGAGCTGTGCGTACTTGCCGTCGGTGGCCATCAGTTCGTCGTGGGTGCCGCGTTCCACGATGCGGCCGGAGTCGACCACCAGGATCAGGTCGGCGTCCCGGATGGTGCTCAGCCGGTGGGCGATGACGATCCGGGTCTGGGTGAGCCAGAACAGATTGGACTCGATGGTCGCCTCGGTGGTGCTGTCCAGGTTGCTGGTGGCCTCGTCGAGCAGCAGGATCTTCGGCCGGGGCAGGAGGGCGCGGGCCAGGGAGAGCCGCTGGAGCTGACCGCCGGAGAGACCGCCGCCGTCGGTCAGCACCGTCTCGTACCCCATCGGCATCGCCATGATCTCCTCGTGCAGCGCCGCCACCTCCGCCGCGGCGACCACCCGTTCCAGGGGCGCGTCGGGAAGGTTCAGCGCGATGTTCTCCCGGATCGAGCCGTTGAACAGGGAGGTGGCCTGGCCGACCACACCGAACTGGCGGCGCAGGGTGCGCAGGTTGAGCTCGGAGGCCGGGACGCCGTCGTAGAGGATCTCGCCCTCCACCGGGATGTGCAGCGTCAGCAGCAGCCTGGCCAGCGTGCTCTTGCCCGAGCCCGAGGCGCCCACCAGCGCCACCTTCTGCCCCGGCCGGATGGAGACCGAGACGTCCCGCACCACCCACGGGCTGTGGGGGTCGTGCCGGAAGCTCACGCCGCGCAGCTCCACCGCACCGCGCAGCCGCAGCACCTCGATGCCCTCGCTGGGCTCGGGCTCGGAGGCCAGGATGTCGGACAGGCGGTCGAAGTGCGCGCCCACCTGCTGCAGGCTCTGCAGGCCGGTCATCAGCGAGCCGAGCGGGGTCAGGGCGCCGAGCGCGATGGCGTTGAGCGCGATCAGCGCGCCCACGGTCAGCTGCCCGTCGAGGACCCGCCACGCGCCGAGCCAGAGCAGCCCGAGCGGGGCGATCACCCGGCTCGCGGACAGCGCGGCCTCCACCAGGCCCTGGGTGAGGCCGCTGCGCACGTCGGCGTTGAGCTGCCGGGCGAAGTGGGCCGACCACTGCTCCACCGCCCGCTTCTCGGCCCCGGACGCCTTCAGCGTCTCGATGCCGGTGATGGCCTGGATGAGGCTGCTCTGCGACGCGGAGAAGGCGGTCAGCTCCTGCTGGGTGAGCAGGTTGATCCGGCGGGTGGTGGCCAGCACCAGCAGCCCCTGGAAGGCGACCACGCCGGTCAGCGCCAGCCCGAAGACGGGATCCCACACGTACACGAGCACGAGGTAGCCGACGGCGAGCGGACCGTCCAGCAGCGCCGCCACGATCTGGCCGGTGAGGATGTCGCGCAGCGTGGAGACGCTGGCGGCCCGGGTCAGCAGGTCGCCCTTGCCGCGCTGCGCGAAGTAGCGGTACGGCAGCGTCACCAGGTGGCCGATCACCCCCTCGGTGAGCTCCTGGTCGGCGCGGGCCCGTACCGCCACCAGCAGCGCCGCCCGCAGGTAGCCGATCACGAACTGGGCCAGCCCGGCCAGCAGCACGGCCCCGCCCAGCAGGGGCAGCAGGTCCGCGGCCTGGGACGGGATGATCCTGTCGATCAGCAGCTGGGAGAAGAAGGGCAGGGCCAGCCCCAGCAACTGCAGCAGCAGCGAGGCCGCGACGACCTGCGCGAGCAGGCCGCGCCGACGCCGGAACAGGGTACGGACGAACTCGCGCCGCCAGGCGCTCGCCATCGAGGACGTGCCGCGGTGGAATCCCTCGCCGGGTTCGAAGACCAGCAGCACGCCGGTGAACCCGGCGCTGAACTCCTCCGCGGTCAGCCTGCGGCGGCCCCGCCCCGGGTCGACGAGGTCCACCCGGTCGGGCGACCAGCGCTCGACCACCACGAAGTGGTTGAACTCCCAGTGCGCGATCGCGGGGAGCGGCACGCGCGCCAGGTCCTCGGGCGCGAGCGAGAAGGCGCGCGCCTTCAGGCCGTGCTCGCGGGCGCCGTCCACGATGGCCTTGGCGCTCAGTCCGTCCCTGCCGACCTGGAGCCGTTCGGACACCTGGTGCAGGGTGGTGCGCTGGCCGTGGTGGCAGAGCACCATGGCCAGGCACGCGGCGCCGCACTCGGTGACGGTGTTCTGCAGCAGGACCGGTACGCGGCTCCTCATCCGCCGGCTCCCAGCGCGAGCGCGATCAGCGTGGCGCCGGCCGCCAGGACGGCGGCCACCAGGATCCACAGCAGCAGGAACGACGGGCCGCTGATCACCAGCGGCATCCGGGCGACGGAGCGGGCCTCGGCATGCCGGCGCAGCGCCTCCGCCCGGTAGACGAGACGTCCCGGCGGGCCGCCCCCGGGAGGGGACCCCGTCGGCTGCCCTTCCGGAGGCGCTGACGTGGAATGCGGCCGGTCGCCGGGCGGGGGCGTCGGCGGGGTCGCCCCGGGCGGGCGCTGCCGAGGAGGCGGAGGTGAGTACGGTGCCCGGGGGCGGTACCCCTCGGTGTCCTCCCAGTTGCGGGCCCTGTGCCGGCCGGGCGCGGGAACGGCCTGGGTGCGGTCCGGATCGATCACGACCAGTGCCATTCGACCGTGGCCGCGGCGCGGCGCTCCGCCAGCCAGCCCGCGATCGCGTCGCTGACGGGCAGCCCGGCCCACAGCTCGACGAACCCCCACGCGCCGTTGGAGTTCAGCTCCAGGAAGACGTACTCGCCGCCGGGGGTGACGATGAAGTCCAGCGCCGCGTAGGTCAGCCCGACGTCGGCGACCAGCCGGGCGCAGCGCAGCGACACCTCGGCGGGCAGTTCGTGCACGCCGTACCTGACCCGGTCGTTGTCGTAGTGCCGCCAGTCGTCCCTGGCCGCCCGGGAGCCCGACGCGTCGATCTCGGCCGCGAACACCCGCGCCCCCACGACGATCACCCGCAGCTCGACCGCCTTGGGGACGTAGGGCTGCAGGATGACCGGCTCGTGCCGGATCCGGTGCCGGGAGGCCAGGTGGCGGCGGGTGACCACGGTCGTGTACGCGCGGTGCTCGGCGCCGTCGACCTGGAACGGCTCGGCGGTGATCTGCTTGGCGACCAGCCGCCCCTCCGCCGACTCGTACGCGTCCGCCAGCTCCGCGGGGTCGTTGGTGTAGACCGTGTCGGGTACGGAGAAGCCCAGCTCGATCGCCCGTGCCATGTGGAAGATCTTGTTGTGCGCGCGGCGCTCGTCCGTCCGGCGGCCGGGCAGCCGGCGCGCGGTCAGCAGGCTCCACACCCCGTCCAGCATGAACTCCGCCTGCTCGTCGACGTGCGCTCGATGGCTCGGCTCGGTCACGGTGCCGGCGGCCGAGGGCCTGCCCGGCCGGCTGCGCCACACCGCGGTGACCCGGGACAGGTCGACCGTCTCGGTGCCGGTGTCCAGCATCAGCCGCCGCTCCCCTCGGCCGCGTCGGCGCGACCCCCGTTGGTCTTCCGCTCCCGGGATCGGGAGCCGGTCACCAGGTCCTTGTTCTCGGCCCCGGTCGTGTGGAGAACCCTAGAAACGGACACTTGCGGGCCACTTGTGCCCTGGTTGTGTCCGGGGCCGGAGGTTCTCGACCGTCCTGGCCGCCTCCGGGCGATCCGCGTGGCCCGGCCCGTCGAGGCGGTCTCCGCCCCCCTGAATCCGGGAAACGCGAAGAAAAGCGTCCGGCGATCGGCGGGATTGTTTCATGTGGTAATTCATATTTCTGAAATTCAACAGGTATTGACGAAATTCTTGATGGCTTGCAAAGTGATCACTGCAGTCCCACCGTTCACTCTGGTATGACCTGACCTCACATCGGAGAGCACGAAAAATGAGAAGGTTCCTGGCATTCGCCGCCGCGACGTTGACGGCCGCGGCGGGAATGGCCGTCGCGGCGGTTCCCGCCCAGGCAGCCCCGGTGAACAGGCTTTCCGTCCTGTCGGCGCTCCCCGCGGTGGACGCCGTGGTCATCGCGAACGGGGTGCGACTGCGGGCCAGCGCCGGAGGGTCGACGGTTATCGGCTATCTCTATTACGGCGATTACGGACAGGTGCTGAATCCGAACTCGACGAGCGGCTGGTGCAACTTCCGGCTGGGCGGCAGATCGGCCTCGGGACTGGCGGCGGGCACTACGGGATGGGTCTCGTGCAGCTACCTGGCCAGGGAGGACGGCCTGGGCGCCGACGGCTTGAACGTCGACACCCTGCGGGGATAGACCCGGCCGCCCGGCTCCCCACGGCCGGGCGGCCGTCATCCGGTCAGGCGCCGCGGCGGGTGGCCGCCTTCCTGAGAAGCGGGGCGAACAGCGCCAGTACCGCCACGACCAGCAGCGTCGCCGCGATCGGGCTTCTGACCAGGACCGTCACGTCGCCCGCGCCGATGGCCAGGGCCCGGCGGAGCTGGATCTCGGCCATCGGGCCCAGGATCAGGCCGATCACCGCCGGGGCGACCGGCAGGCCGAAGCGGCGCATCGCGAAACCGAGCAGGCCCAGGAGATAGAGGATGACCAGCTCCACCCAGGAGGAGTTCAGCGCGTAGACGCCGAGCGCCGCGAACAGCGCGATCCCCGAGTAGAGGTAGGGGCGGGGGATGTGCAGCACCCGGGCCCAGAGCGGGGCCAGCGGCAGGTTGAGCACCAGCAGCATGGTGTTGCCCACGAACAGTGAGGCGATCATGCCCCAGACCAGTGCCGGATTGTGGTCGAACAGCTGCGGCCCCGGCTGCAGCCCGTACTGCTGGAAGGCCGCCAGCAGGATCGCGGCCGTCGCGGAGGTGGGCAGGCCCAGGGTGAGCAGCGGGACCAGCGTGCCCGCCGCCGAGGCGTTGTTGGCGGCCTCGGGACCCGCGACGCCCTCGATGGCGCCCTTGCCGTACTCCTCGCGGGCGATCCCGCGCGCCAGACGTCTCTCGATCGAGTACGACAGGAACGTCGGGATCTCCGCTCCGCCGCCGGGCAGCGCGCCGAAGGGGAAGCCGAGTGCGGTGCCGCGCAGCCAGGGCCGCCAGGAACGCGACCAGTCGGAGCGGCCGAGGAACGCCCGGCCGACCGGGATCACCTCCGGCGGGCCGTGCCGCAGCCGGGAGGCGACGTAGAGCACCTCGCCCACGGCGAACAGGCCGACCGCGACGATCACCACGTCGATGCCGTCGAGTAGCTGCGGCACGCCCAGCGTCAGCCGGGCCTGGCCGGTCTGCTGGTCGATGCCGATGAGCCCGACGACCAGGCCGAGCCCCAGGGACGCCAGTCCCCGCACCACGGAGCGGGACAGCACGGACGAGACGGCCGTGAAGGCCAGCAGGGCCAGTGCGAAGTAGTCCTCGGGGCCGAAGGAGATGGCGAAGTCCACCACCAGGGGGGCCGCGACGACCAGTAGCGCGGTGGCGATGGTGCCCGCGGCGAACGAGCCGATGGCGGCGGTCGCCAGCGCCTGGGCGGCCCGGCCCCGCTTGGCCATCTTGTTGCCCTCCAGCGCGGTGATCATCGAGGAGCTCTCGCCGGGCGTGTTGAGCAGGATCGAGGTGGTCGACCCGCCGTACATGCCGCCGTAGTAGATGCCCGCGAACATGATGAACGCGCTGGCCGGAGGGACGGTGAAGGTGATCGGCAGCAGCAGCGCCACGGTCATGGCCGGGCCGATGCCGGGCAGCACGCCCACCAGCGTGCCCAGCGTGACGCCCACCAGCGCGTACAGCAGGTTGACCGGGGTGAGGGCGGTCGCGAAGCCATCCAGCAGCAACCGGAACGAGTCCACTCAGATCACCCCGGACAGCAGCCCGGCCGGCAGGGTCACACCGAGTCCTTTGACGAAGGCCAGGTAGGTGGCGGTGGACAGCAGGATCGCGATGACGCCCGCGCGCAGCCGGTGGGGGGCGCCGAGCGTCACGGACAGGCCGAAGAAGAGCAGCGCGCCCGCGACGATCCAGCCGAGCAGGTCGAGCAGCCCGGCGAAGGCCAGGAAGATCACGCTGACCAGCGCGACGGTGCGCCAGTCCGCCCGCGCGCCGGAGTCGGCGTCCTCGGCGTCCTCGGGATCGCCGTGGCCCCCGCTGAGCACGTCGATCACGTAGAACAGTCCGATCAGCAGCATCGCCGCCCCGACCAGGGCAGGGAAGAACCGGGGGCCGAGACCGAAGGAGGAGCCCGCGGCGGCCACGTCCGCGGTGCCGGCGATCACGAACGCCCCCAGCGCGAGGACCAGCACCGCCAGCCCCAGCTCGGGCCGCCGCCACGACCAGCCGGTCGCGGTCTCGGGCGCCGCCTCGTCTCCCGAACGCGGGACGGGCTCAGGACCGGAATCCGGGACGGGGCCGGGGGACGCGCCGCGCCCTGCGAGGAGCCGGGCTCCTCGTCGCCGACCGCGGCTGCCGGGCTGAGCGCGGCGGCCGGCGCGTTCTCTGCCG
>NZ_JBFAOJ010000074.1:0-50037 GCF_040675205.1 Streptosporangium sp. NPDC049644
CCGCGCAGCCGTCGATGCCGCTCTCACCCTGCCCCACCACAACGGCCGGACCGAGGGCGTCAACACCCGCACGAAAAGGATCATGAGACAGATGCGCGGCCGCGCCGGATTCGACCTCCTTCGCCACCGCATCCTCCTCCCGTGACCATTACCCAGCGCTACCACCGATTACGAGACAGAGCCGTGACCCGGTGCCAGGTCGTTACGGAGGACACACAGTGTGGGGCGGACACGGTGCATGGAGATGTCATTCCTCCCAGTCGCCGGTGCCGCCGAGTTCGTTGATGCGTTCGGGCGACAGGCCGGTGAGCAGGGACACATTGGAGGACAAGGAGCCGTCCAGGACCTTCATCGACTCGATCATCCCGCGGCGGATCTGTTCGCGCTGCTGGTCCAGGTAGACGCGAACGGCAGCGGCGACCAGGTCTTTCTTGGTCATCCCGAGGAAGTGGGCTCCCTGGGAGATCAGCTCGTCGGTTGCCGGGTCGACTTTCAGCGGTGATTGCCGCTTGGCCGGGTGAGGCAGCGTCATGGCTTCCTCCTTTCACTTCCCTGGTACCCAGGTACCTCAGGGCGAACAATCATCAGAGAACCAGCGCTTGGCCCGGGATCACGCCGTGCTCGTGGCTGATCGCCCCGACCAGGAAGAGCCGCCCGCCCTGCTCGGTCCGGGCGCCGCGACAGGCCTTGCCATCCAGGGCGGCGCCGGGCGGCAGCCCGGCCGGGGCGGGATGGGTGAGCTGTCGCTAACGTCAAGATGACCACCAGTGGATGCCGAAGCCCGCAGGCCGAGCGCCGCTCAGGCACCGCCGCCAACCGGCGCATCAACGCCGATTCCACCACGATCGGATCAGTCGCCAACTCGGCTTCCCGCAACGCCAGGTCAGCGAACCGGTCAAGACACGGGACGGTCGGGGACGTGGTCAGGGAAGACGGGGACACGAGCGCGACTCCTGCAATGATCTTCGGTTTGAGAGACCTGAAAGATCAGCAGAAGTCGCGTTCTTTTGCCTTCCACCTGGCCAAACACTCAACGTCGGCATACCGCATCAGAACCCGGGAACGCCGGGGCCCTGCCCCGGTGCACGTTCCTATTACGACCGGCTGCGTGCCCGCGACATTGGCCATTACATCGCCCTGCGCCGGCTCGCCAACCGGTTGGTGGGCATCCTGCACGGCTGTCTCAGGACCGGCGCGCTCTATAACGAGGCAATCGCTTGGTCGCACCACACCAAGTCTCCTGCGGCTTGACATCCAAGTTCCCGGATGTCTTTCGTGATCTTCGTGTGGTGGGCTGACAACGTGTTTAAGTAGTGATCACGAGGGTCGGTGAACCCTTTCGAGTGGGCGGGGACCGGGTCGTTGGGCGGAATGGCCTCGGGTAATGCGCCGTAGCAGCGTGTTGATCGCGGCCCAGCGGCTCATCGCCTCGCTGGTCGGCAGGTGGTGCTCGTAGTTGCGAGTCAGTCGCCGGTACGCCATCTGCCAGGCCGGGGCCCGCTCGACCACCCGGCGACGGGGATGGACCTGAAAGCCCCCCTCTCCGCCAGACTTCTGTGAGACATGGATATATGACTCTTTTTGATCTGAAATAGGGTGAAATGGAACGATCAAGACAGTGATGATGGCCCTCTCCGCCCAGGCCGCCATGACGAAGCAGGACGGTCGGGTGACCGACGAGCAACCGGGCCGGCCCAAGCATGGACGACCTCGGGGCCTGGACACGCGCAGGCCTGAGGTTTGTGCGTCACGCGGCCTGCGCGGGCGGGAGGTATCAGCCGGCGGTGACCCTGCTGTACTCGTAGAAGGTGCGACCGTTCTCGTCCCCCTGGTGCTGGCGGCCGGTCATGACCAGAGGGGCGAACGCCTGCGAGGAGTGGTTGCTCTCCGTCATGGCCGCGGTCCACTGCCGGGAGGTGAGCCGCACCTGACTCCCGCGCCAGTGCAGCGTGCCGGCGAGGTACCACGTCAGGCCGTTCTCGTCGCCGTTGTGCCTCCTGCCGATGAGGACCTGATCGGCAGGGGCGGCGAAGTACGAGTTGCTCTCCTTCATACCGTAGCTCCAATTTCCGGTCTGCACGGTGACCGCCTCACCGTCGATGCGGATCTGGCCGCACCGGTATCTGGTCCAGCCGTCCTCGTCCCCCCAGTGGGCGCGGTCGATCAGCACCTCTCCGGCTGAGCAGACGAAGGTGCTGTCCGGCTCCCTGAGGGTGACGGTGGCTCCGAAGACGGTCTCGATCGTCGGAGCCGCAGACGCGGACGCCGGGGCCGACATGGCCAGGACGGCCGCCGCCATCGCGACGGTCAGGGCCTTCTTGTACATTTCCATGTCCTCCGGTTCGCGTTCTGCTTCGTCCGATATGCACTGAGAGCGCATGCGCCGACAACTCACGCCGTCGGGTCTGGGGACAAGATTGCGGGTGGCACTGGAGATCGTCTTGGGGCTGACTTGCGGGTTTCTGGGCGCGATCCGGCTTCCGTAATTCCGCTGAACATGGCTGATCGGTCACCGACCGTAGAACGCAGGTCCGGGCCTCGTTCCCTACGGCTTCGAGCGCTGGAGGGCTGCGGTCGTGCCGTCGATCAGGGCGCGGAGGCCGTGGTCGAAGGCTTCCTCGCCCAGGGGGCTGCTGCCCTCGCGGAGTGCCCGGAGCAGGGTGGCGTCCATGCCGGCATCCAGCAGGGCCGCCACAGCCGCGAGTCGCTGTGACGGATCGCCGGCGCTCTCCTGGCGCTCGGCCTGCTCTCGGAGGACGAAACCGTTGATGTAGCTGGTGCAGCCACCGATGGTGTGCAGGGCGAGAGCGGGGGAGAACCCGCAGTCGACCAGGGCGGTGAGCTCCTCGTCGAACAGCCTGATCGTGGCCGGGCTGAGGCTCGCCGCGTTGGCGACCAGGCGGGCGCCGTCGCGGTGGGCGAGCAGCGAGGCGCGGTAGGCGTGAGCTCGGCGGGTGAGCCAGGACTGCCAGGTTTCGCCGGCGCGGGGCGGCCCCATTCCGGCGGCCAGGATGATCGCGTCGGCCATGCCGTCGAGAAGTTCCTGCTTGGTGCGGATGTGCCAGTAGAGCGCGGGGGACCGCACATCGAGCTCGGTGGCGAGGCGGCGCACGGTCAGCCCGTCCAGCCCGACCTGGTCGAGCAGGCGGAGTGCGGCTTCGATCAGAGTGTCCCTGCTGAGCGCCGGGCGCTTGGTCTCACTCACCATTGACACCTTAGCAGTGCTAAGCCAAGCTCTTCCTTAGCGCTGCTAAGGAGACAAGGAATGCGACTGACCAGAGCTTTACTGGCGTGCGGTGCCCTCGCCGGCCCGCTGTTCATCGTCCTGGTGCTGATCCAGGACTACACCCGTCCCGGCATCGACCCCCGGCGACAGCCACTCAGCCTGCTGAGCCTGGGAGACCTGGGCTGGATCCAGATCGGCAACTTCGTGCTCACCGGCGTTCTCTATGTCGCGTTCGCCGTGGGGATGCGACGCGTGCTGGGTTCCGGCCGTGGCGGGACGTGGGGGCCACTGCTGATCGGCACCTTCGGGCTCGGTCTGGTGACCGTGGGAATCTTCCGTACCAGCCCCGGGTGGGGCTATCCGCAGGGGGCGCCGGCCGGTCTGCCGACCGACATCAGCGTGAGCTACGTGGTGCACGGCGTCGGTTTCGCGGTGCTGTTCGCCTCGCTCGTCGCGGCCTGCTCCGTCTTCGCCCGGCGCTTCGCCGCGCTGGGCGAGCGGCGATGGGCGGTCATCTGTGCCGTGGCCGGGGTGGCGCTGCCGGCGATCTACGTGCTGTCCGGGGTGCTGTCGGAGCGCGGTGAGAACTCGCAGCCGCTGAGCCTCCTGCTTCGTCTCATGGCGGTGGTGGGCTGGGGGTGGGCTTCCCTTCTCGCGGTACGACTACGCCGCGAAACGTGCCCCGCCCGCTGATCGGCTGGTGAGAGCACGACCCGCGGAGACCGGCCGGCGGTCGAAAACACGGCTTTAGGTAAGGTGCCTTATGTCTAATTGATGCTGACATAAAGGGATTCCTCATGGGTGCTTCTGCGGCGTACGTGACCTTCGCGGATCCGGACAAGCTCGATGACGAGAAGGGGCTCGCCGTCGCGGCCTGGGCCGAGGCGGGAATCACCGGCCGCATCGTGCGCTGGGACGACCCCGAGGTCGACTGGGCCGCGTTCGACGCCGTCGTGGTCCGCACCACCTGGGACTATGTGACGAGGCGGGCGGAGTTCCTCGACTGGGCCCGGCACGTGGAGTCCGTCACCCGGCTGCTCAACCCGGCCGCCGTGCTGGAACGTAACACCGACAAGGTCTACCTGCGTGACCTGAAGGCGCCGATCATCCCCACCTCGTGGGTCGCGCCGGGCGAGGCCGCGAACCTTCCGGTCCTCGACGAGTACGTGGTCAAGCCGTCGATCTCGGCCGGGGCCCGCGACACGATCAGGACCGCGGATCGCGAACAGGCCGAGGAGCACGCCGCCAAGCTGGCCGCCAACGGCCGGACCGCGATGATCCAGCCGTACCTGGACATGGTCGAGGGCGAGGGGGAGACCTCGATGCTCTACTTCGGCGGCAGGTTCAGCCACGCCGTCCGGCGCAACCCGATGCTGACCGAGAACGCCACCAAGCCGGGACAGGGCAACGACCACGGGGAGCTCCGCACCCCCGACCCCGACCAGTTCGCGCTGGCCGAGCAGGTGCTGGGTGAGTTCCCCGAACTGCTCTACGCCCGGGTGGACCTGGTCCGGCTGGCCGACGGCAGCCCGGCTCTCATCGAGATCGAGCTGACCGAGCCCTACCTGTTCCTGCACTACGCGCCCGACGCAGCCGCCAACCTGGCGACCGCCCTGGCCAAGGCGATCTGACGGTCCGCGAAGAACAGACCCGGGGAGAGCAGACCCGGAGAACAGGCCCGCAGAACAGGGCAGGGGAGAGCCGGTCTGCGGAGACACACCGGAAACGGCGCGCGCCCCGCGAAGGGACGCGCGCCGCACCGGTTTTACTGCGGAAGCACCACCGCGAGCGGCGAGACCCCCGCGGCACGCAGTGCCCCGGGGAGCTTCCGCGCCCAGGGGTGCTCGTGCGTGTCGAGGCCCTCGGGGTTGGCCACGACGAACCGGACCGCGCCGCCGGTGGCGGCCTGCTCGGTCCAGGTGGCCCCGAAGCCGTTCAGCACCCCGGCGACCTTGTCACGGTCGGACGCGGGAACCGTGACGCGGATCGGCGACTCGTGCTCCGGGATGGCCGCGGCGGCCCGTGAGGCGTCCGGAGCCGGGGCGAGCGCCCGCGCGGAGGCGGACGGCAGGTCGGCGGTGATCGCGTTGGCGACGATCTTCGCCGTGCCGTCGCTGAAGGCGCGGAAGTTCGGCTCGGCGGCGAACAGCACCGCGTGGCCGCCTCCCACCGGCTCGTCGACCGCCGCCGCCGTCCCGGCGAGCTCCTCGGCGCCCAGCGCGAAACCGGACAGGAACCAGTCGGGCGAGTCGGCGGCCGGGTAGGAGGTCACCACGTGCGCGGGGTTGGAGGCCCGCATGACCAGGTCGTAGGCGTAGAACTGCATGACGCTCGGCCCGACGTCCCTGCTCAGCGGCCCCTGGGCCACGTTCGTCCGGAGCAGCGAGCCGGGGATGTCCGAGGTCGGTTGGGACAGCGTCACGCTGGAGACCCCGGCCAGGACGGCCAGCTGGGCGCCGCCCGCCCAGCCGACGTACCGCCCGCCGCCGCCGACCCAGTCGCGCAGCGCCGCGCGCCCGGCCTCGCCGAGGGCGTTGTTCGCCGAGCCGGCCGAACCGTCCGGCACGAGCAGCACGTCCAGCCCGCTCAGTCTGCCCGCGGCGACGTCGGCCGGCGCGAGCACCTGGTAGGACAGCTTCCAGTCGCGGTCCAGGCGGTGGCGGAGCCAGCCGGAGGACTCGGCCGCGTTCTGCGCGGTGCCACCGGACAACTGCAGGACGCCGATCCTGCGGGAGGTGCTGACCTTGACCGAGGGGGCGTCCACCGCCCGCGCCGGTGTCGCGACGGGCAGCAGCACCTGGCCCGAGGAGCCGCCGGAGACGTTGCCGAGCAGCGGCAGGCTCCACGCGGTCACGTCGTAGAAGTAGGGGAACGGGGTGTAGGTGTCCTCGTTCAGCATGGCCTGGACCCAGTGCTTCTGCGCCTGGGCCAGCGGGATCCAGTAGGTGCCCTTGGGCAGGGTGGTCCTCGCCTCGGGCCTGCCGTACGGCTTGAAGTCCTTGACGGTCAGCGGCGTGGCCAGTTTGTAGACCTGGACGTCCATCCGCTGGAGCCGCCGCACGACGAGGTCGGTCTCCGCCTTCTTGGCCGGGTCGTCGGCGCGCAGGAAGTAGTGGCGCACCTTCCGGTCGGGCACCTGGGTGATGACCTCGTGGCCCGGGTTGTAGACCTGGTTCGGCTCCAGGTGGCCGTTGAGCCCCTGCTTGAGGGCGTCGGCGTACATGCCGTGCCAGGTGGTGAGGATCTCGGTCTTCTTGGCCGCCGCCGCCGAGAGCGAGACCCACTGGGTGAGCCACTGCTCGAAGGTCCGGGCCGCGATCGGCGAGGCGCTGCCCTTCTCGAAGGTCATGCCCGCCGCGTTGAACCCGCCTGCCGGGACCGTGTCGCCGTAGCCCATGTAGAACAGGTCGTAGACGTCCCGGTTGAAGAACGGGATCCCGCGCCTGGTGAACTCGCCGATCATCGCGGCGCCGTAGGTGTTGTTGATCCAGTCGACCGTCGGTTCGGCGATGTCGTGGTAGACCGGGTCGGCGTTCGGCGGGAAGAAGTACTCGGTGCCGCCCATCTCGTGGGCGTCGATGAAGAGCTGCGGCGGGTACTTCCGCATCAGTTCGATCTTGCCGTCGGTCTCCGGCTGGGTCCGCGCGAACCAGTCGCGGTTCATGTCGAAGGCGTAGGCGTTGCGCCTGGTGTCGGCCTCGCGGCCGTCGGGGTTCTGCGTCGGCAGGATCACCGTGACGGCGTTGTCCAGGATTCGCCTGGCCGCGCAGTCGTCCCGCCCGGCCAGGTCGTAGAGGGTCTTCAGTGCCGCGTCGGTGCCGCTCTCCTCGCCGCCGTGCACGTTTCCGGCGATCCACAGGATCGCGGGCGTGTTCCTGGCGAGGACCTTCGCCGCGGGGGCGGGGGTGAGGGGGTTGCGCAGCAGCTTGATGGAGTTCTCGATCGCGCGCAGGTTCCGGATGTTCTTCGGGGTGCCGACGATCGCGTACTTCAGCGGACGTCCCTGGGCGGTGGTGGCCAGGGTGCCGGAGACGACCCGGTCGCTGGCCGCGTCGATCGCGGTCAGCAGCGTGTCGGACTCGGCGGAGGTGACCTCCCGCTCGCCGAGGTCGAAGCCGAGGACACTCTTCGGCGTCGGCACCTTGCCGTGGTAGGCGGCGGGAGTCTGGGTGGCGTCACAGGTGGTCACAGGGGGTGCGGCCGGGGTGGGGTCCGCCTGGGCGGCACCGGCTGGAAGAGCGATGGCGACGGCCAGAACGGCCGGCGCCACCACCTTGAAGCGCTTCAGCATGAAGTAAAGCTGTCATCTGTAAGAAATGACAGCAAGAGATAAAATTTCACACTTGCGTTACGAATGGTGCTTTTGGGGCTAAAAGTGATCCGAGGTCCGGATGTGGGGGAAGAGTCCGGGAACTACGCGTGGCCGGAGATGCCGCCGTCCACCGGGATCACGGTCCCGGTGAGGTAGGCGCCGGCGCGCGAGGACAGGAAGATCGCGGTGCCCGCCATGTCGTCGGGGTGGCCGATCCTGCCCAGCGGGACGTGGGAGGCGACCGCCGCGCGCATCGTCTCGTCCTGCAGCGCGAAGGCCATCATCTTCGACTCGAACGGCCCGGGGGCGATCGCGTTGACCGTGATCGACTCCTTGGCGAGCCGCTGGGACAGGTGCCGGGTGAGCATGTGCACCGCCGCCTTGGCCGCGGAGTAGGCGTAGTTCTCCATCGAGGGCACCCGGATGCCGTCCACCGAGCCGATGTTGATCACCCTGGCCGGGGACTCGGGACTCGCGGCGGCACGGAGCAGCGGCAGGAAGCGCTGGGTCAGGTAGAACACGCCCTTGACGTTGATCCCCCAGAGCTTGTCGAACGCCTGCTCGGGGTACTCCTCCAGCGGCGCGCCCCAGGTCGCCCCGGCATTGTTGACCAGTACGTCCAGCCGGGACTCCCGCTCCGCGACCGCCTCGAACAGGGTGGACACCCCGTCCTCGGTGGACAGGTCGGCCGGTACGGCCGTGCATCCCAGCTCCGCGGCGGTCTTCTCGACCTCGGCCGCCTTTCGGGAGGAGATGTAGACCGTGGCTCCCGCGTCGACGAACCCGGCCGCGATCATCCGGCCGATTCCCCTGGAGCCGCCGGTGACGACGACGATCTTGCCTTCCACCGAGAACAGAGTCATGTTCTGTAGCATGCCGCACCCCCGACCGCCTCGTCCATACCGAGCGGTCGGTCCAACATTTCATGAAATATCCCCTTTTGTGCTCATAAGCACTTTTGTGTCGACTTGTAGCGGAGAGCCTGAAAAATAATATCGACAAACAAAACGAGAATGAAACAATTTTCCACCACGCGTTGACACGCGCCGTTTATATGGTGTGCCTTCGTTGTCAATAGATCACCGATCCGAAGGTGGGGCACACCATGGTCAGAACGGGGAAGCGCCTGGCGGCGCTGAGCCTGGCGCTGTCGATGGCGACACTTCTCGTGGCACACGCATCGCCCTCTGCCGCGAAAGCGTCCCAGACCTCCCAGGGGACGGCCGTGCGGTCACCCCAGACCGAGAAGAGGATCGTCCGGCTGGGCGCGACGCAGAGCATGGACTCGATGAACCCGTTCCTGGCGGTCCGGGTGGTCTCCACGTCGATCCACCGCTGGATGTACGGCTTCCTCACGGTGCCCGACTCCAAGACCCTGAAGCCCGGCCCCGACCTCGCCGAGTCGTGGCAGACCTCACCGGACAAGCTGACCTGGACCTTCACCATGCGTGCCGGAGCCACCTGGTCGGACGGCAGGCCCGTCACCGCCCAGGACGCCGCGTGGACCTTCAACAAGATCATGACGGATGACGGGGCCAAGACGGCCAACGGCCCCGCCGTCGAGAACTTCGACACCGTGACCGCCTCCGACGACCGGACCCTGGTCATCAAGACCAAGAAGCCCCAGGCATCGATGCTGGAGCTGCCGATCCCGATCATGCCCAAGCACGTCTGGGAGAGCGTCCCCGACATCGGCACCTACGAGAACGAGACCTACCCCGCCGTCGGCAGCGGCCCCTACATCGCCGTCGAGCACAAGAAGAACGGCTATGTGAGGCTCAAGGCCAATCCGTCGTACTGGCGCGGTGCCCCCGGCATCGACGAGCTGCACGTCATCTTCTACGAGAACCCCGAGGCGGCGATCGCCGGCCTGAAGAAGGGCGACATCGACTGGATCGGCCGTCTGCAGGGCCCGCAGTTCGAGGCCCTCGCGGGCGACCCGAACATCACGCAGTGGAACACCCAGGGCCGCCGGGCCGCCTACCTGCAGTTCAACCCGGGCGCCGCGACGGCCGGCGGCGAGCCGATCGGTGACGGGCACCCCGCGCTGAAGGACGTCAGGGTGCGCCAGGCCATCCATCACGCGATCGACAAGAAGACCCTCGTCGAGCAGGCGCAGAACGGCCTCGCCGTACCGGCGGACGGCTCGATCGTCCCGCCGATGTACCAGGAGTTCTTCTGGAAGGCCGAGGGCGACAAAGCCGTCACCTTCGACCTGGCGGAGGCCAACCGCATCCTCGACGAGGCCGGCTACGCCAAAGGCGCGGACGGCGTCCGCACCATGCCCGACGGCAAGCGCAGGCTGGAGATGCGCTTCAGCATCCACACCGACGAGCCCGTCGAGGACAAGATCGCCCAGTTCCTCACCGGCTGGCTGAAGGACATCGGCATCCAGCTCACCACCCGCAGGCTCGACTCCAACAAGTTCACCGAGGAGACGGGCAGCACGGCGCTCTACGACATCGCGATCAGCGGCTGGTCGGTGAACCCGGACCCGGAGGAGATCCTGGCCACCCACCTGTGCAGCCGCAGGCCCACCGCGAGCGGGCAGGGCGGCGGCACCGAGTCGTTCTTCTGCGACAAGGAGTTCGAGAAGCTCTACCAGGCGCAGCTGGCCGAACTCGACCGGCCGGCCCGGGTCGCGCTGATCAAGCAGATGCAGGAGCGGCTCTACACCGAGGCCCCCGTCGTCGCGATCTACTACCCCAACAACCTGGAGGGCTACCGCAAGGACCGGATCGCCTCCATCACCCCGATCCCCGAGGACAAGGGCATCCTGTACGGCGGGAGCAGCTACTGGCCGGTCTACTCGCTGCGTGCGGTGGAGCGCGCAGCCGCCCCGGCCGGGAGCGGTTCGGGAAGCGGCACCGTGGTGGCCGTCGCGGTGGCCGTCGTGGTGGTCCTCGGCGCCGGAGGCCTCCTCCTGATGCGGCGCCGCCGCGCCTCCGCCGACGACCGCGAGTAGCGGCCGATGCTCACATCGCCGCAACAGGTGAGGGACGACACCGAGGAGGGCGGCGCCCGCCGGGCCATGGCGCGCTACGCGCTGGTCAAGCTCGGCGGGACACTGCTCAGCATCGGACTGGTGATCGTCGCCACGTTCTTCCTGTTCCGCCTGATCCCCGGCGACCCCACCATCGCCTACACCCGCGACGTGCCGGTGACCCCGGAACAGCTCGCCCTGCTCAGGCGGCAGATGGGCCTGGACCGGCCGCTGGGCGCGCAGTTCCTGGACTTCGTGGTCCGGACCCTGCGGCTGGACCTGGGCACCTCGTACGAGTACCGCAGACCGGTCGCCGAGCTCATCGGCGAGCGGGTGGGACCGACGTTGCTGCTGGTGGGCACCGGGCTGGCCGTCGCGGTCGGCCTGGGCATGTGGCAGGGCACCAGGGCCGCCTGGCACCACGGCGGCCGCTTCGACCGCCTCTCCACCGGGACCGCGCTGACCCTGTGGTCGGTGCCGACCTTCTGGTTGGGACTGCTGCTGCTCATGGTCCTCGCCGCGGGGGTCGGCCCGATACCCGGCCTGTTCCCCACCCGGGGCATGGAGGACGTCGACGCCCCCGGCGGGCCGCTCTACCTGCTGCACGTCGCCCACCACCTGGTGCTGCCCTGCCTCACCCTGGTCGCCGTCGTCTACGCGCAGTACCTGCTGGTCATGCGCTCCTCGCTGCTGGAGGAGATCGGCCAGGACTACGTGACCACCGCCCGCGCCAAGGGCCTGCGCGACGACGACGTCCGGCGCCGCCACGCGGTGCCGAACGCGTTGCTGCCGACGGTGACCCTGGTCTTCATGCAGATCGGGTTCGTGGTCGGCGGCGCGGTCTCGGTGGAGTTCGTCTACTCCTGGCCCGGTCTCGGGCTGCTGTTCGTCGAGGCGATCAGGGGACCCGACTACGCCGTCATGCAGGGCACCTTCATGCTCGTCTGCGTCGCGGTGATCGTCATGAACACGCTGGCCGACGTGGTCTACCACGTCCTGGACCCGAGGGTGAGGTCGGCTTGAGCACGATGGCCGGTACCCGCCGCCGCGCCGCTCTGACGCGGTTCCGCCGCCGGTACGCCAGGCAGCGGGCCGGGCTGTACGGGGCGGCGATCCTGCTGGTCGTCGTCCTGGCGGCCCTGCTCACACCGCTGCTCACCGACCCGTCGGGGATGGACGTGACGAAGGCGACGGGCGCCAGGATGGCACCGCCGAGCATGGACTTCCCGCTCGGCACCGACGAGTCCGGCCGCTCGGTTCTGCTCATGCTGCTGTGGGGCGCGCGGGTCTCGCTGCTCATCGGGTTCATGTCGGCACTGCTCAGCATGGTGATCGGCACGGTGTTCGGCATCGCGGCCGGGCACTTCCGGGGCTGGGTCGCCGCCGTGCTGATGCGCGTCACCGACTGGTTCCTGGTGCTGCCCGCGCTGGTCCTGGCCATGGTGCTCGCGGCCATCCTCGGCGGTGGCCCGTCCACGATCATCGTGGCGATCGGGGTGACCTCCTGGGCGTCCACGGCGAGGCTGATCCGGGCGCAGACGCTGGCGGTCGAGGCCAGGCCGTACATCGAGAGGTCGAGGGCACTGGGCGCCGGGCACTGGCACGTCATGACCCGGCACGTGCTGCCGAACGTCGCCCCGCTGGTCCTGGCCAACACCACGCTCATGGTGGCCAGCGCCATCGTCACCGAGTCGACCCTCGCCTTCCTCGGCGCGGGTTCCGGCCAGGTCTCGTGGGGCACCATGCTGCGCGGCTCCTACGACTGGGGCGCGGCCACCTCGGGAGCCTGGTGGTACGTGCTGCCGCCCGGCCTGTGCATCATCGCGGTGGTCCTGGCGTTCACCCTCTGCGGGCGCGCCCTGGAGACCGTACTCAACCCGCGGCTGGGAGGAGCCTCGTGACCCTGCTCGAACTGCGCGACCTGGCGGTGACCTACCGGAGCGCGGCCGGGGACGTGCCCGCCGTGCGGGGCGTCTCGCTCGGCCTGGAGGCCGGCGAGGCGCTCGGCGTGGCGGGGGAGTCGGGGTCGGGCAAGTCGACGCTGGCCATGTCCCTGCTGCGGCTGCTGCCCAGGGGCGCGTCGGTGTCCGGGGAGATCCTGCTGGACGGCGAGGACGTCCTGACGATGAGCTGGGGGCGGTTGCGCGCGGTCCGGTGGGCCTCGGCCTCGCTGGTCTTCCAGGGAGCCCAGCACGCGCTGAACCCGGTGCGCCGGATCGGCGACCAGATCGCCGAGCCGCTGCGGGTGCACGGCATGGCCACCGGGGCCGAGGCCCGGCGCAGGGTGGCGGAACTGCTGGAGCAGGTCGGCCTGCCGGCCTGGCGGGCGCGCGGCTACCCGCACGAGCTCTCCGGCGGCCAGCGCCAGCGCGTGATGATCGCCATGGCGCTCGCCTGCTCACCCCGCCTGATCGTCGCCGACGAGCCGACCACCGCGCTGGACGTGATGATCCAGGCACAGGTGCTCTCGCTGATCCGCTCGCTCATCGCCGAGCACGGGATCGGCCTCGTCATGATCTCCCACGACCTGTCGGTCCTGGCGTCGACGTGCGACCGGCTGGCGGTCATGTACGCGGGCCGGGTGGTCGAGTCCGGCCCCTCGCGCGAGGTCTTCGCGGGCGGGCGGCACCCCTACAGCAGGGCACTGGCCGAGGCGTTCCCCACCGTCGGGGACCCCGCCTCCAGGATAGCGCCCAGGGGACTGGGCGGTGATCCGCCCGACCCCGCGCATTTGCCCGCCGGGTGCTCCTTCCACCCCCGCTGCCCGGTCTCGCTCGTCTCGTGCGCGTCGGAGCCGGTCGAGCTGCGGGCCGTGGGAGACGGTACCGGAGCACCGCACACCGCCGCGTGCGTGCACGTCAGCGAGGAGAGCCGATGACCCTGCTCGAAGCACGGGACGTGCGGGTGGAGTTCACCTCGCGGGGGCGCCGCGCCCGCGCGGTGGACGGGGTGAACCTCGCCGTGGGCGAGGGGGAGATCGTCGCGCTGGTCGGCGAGTCCGGCTGCGGCAAGACGACGCTGGCCAGGACCCTGCTCGGCCTGGAGCGGCCCACCTCGGGATCGGTCCGCTACGGCGGCGTCCCGCTGGCCTACTCGTCGCGCGCCCTGCGGGCCCACCGCCGCGAGGTGCAGCTCGTGCTCCAGGACCCCACCGGATCGCTCAACCCCCGGCACACCGTCTACGAGGCGGTGGCCGAGGGGCCGCGCATCCACCGCCTGCCCGGCGAGGGCGACCTGGTCGCCGAGGCCCTGTCGAGGGCCGGGCTGCGTCCTCCCGAACGATTCTTCGACCGGCACCCGCACGAGCTGTCCGGTGGCCAGCGCCAGCGCGTCGTCATCGCCGGAGCCCTCGCGCTGGAGCCCAGGGTGCTGGTCGCCGACGAGCCGGTGGCCTCGCTGGACGCGTCGGTACGCGGCGAGATCCTCGCCCTGCTGCTCCGCCTCCGCGCCGAGCTGGGCCTGTCGGCCCTGGTCGTCACCCACGACCTCGGGCTGGCCTGGAACATCGCCGACCGGGTCGCGGTGATGTATCTCGGCAGGATCGTCGAGTCGGGGCCGGTGGAGCGGATCCTCACCTCGCCGTCGCACCCGTACACCCGGGCACTGCTGTCGGTCCTGCCGGAGTCGCCCTCGCCCGTGGTGCTGGGCGGAGAGCCGCCGGACCCCACCCGGATCCCGGCCGGCTGCCGCTTCCACCCGCGCTGCCAGGTGCTGGCCTCGGGCGCGGCGGCCGAGGCGGGGGTCGACGGGCTGTGCGCGTCCGGGGAACTGCCGGTCCTGCCCTCCTCGGCCGGGTCCCAGGTCGCCTGCCACCACGCTTCCGCCTCCGCTCGGCGCGAGGCGAGGACGGAGACGGAGGCGGAGCGGCTGTGAGGTGGAGAGGGACCGCGCCCAGGCGCGGTCCCTCCTGAACGGCGTGCCCGGAGAACGGTTCCGGAACCCGCCTCAGAGGCCGGGGAGGAGGCCGTTCCTGAACAGGTCGACGAAGAGCCCGTGGTCGGCCCTGGCCCGCGCCCCGTAGGCGTGCGCGAAGTCGACCAGGGTGCGGGTGAAGCCCTCGGTGTCGCCGCCGATCACGGCCACGATCGCGTCCTCGGTGGAGAAGTCGACCAGGTCGTGGCTGGACTCGTCGTCGGCCACCGAGTGCATCCTGGCCACCGCCCGGCCCAGGTCGCGAATCACCGAGGCGAGCTCGTCCGGCTCGTTGACGTCGCCCCAGTCCAGGTCGGCGGTGTAGGGGGAGACCTCGGCGACCATCTGGCCGACGCCGTTCAGCGTGGTGTAGCCGAGCCACGGGTCGGCGTACGCCTGCAGGGCCCGCTGCGACTCGGCGGTGCGGTGGCCCTGGTGCTTGAAGTAGCCGTGCACCTTCTCGTCCGTCACGTACCGCGCCACGGCCGGCACCTGGGCCTGCTTCATGTAGAGGATGACGTCGTTCTCCAGGGCCTGGGTGTGGCCCTCGAGCAGCATGTTGTACGAGGGCAGCCCGGCCGAGCCGATCCCGATGCCGGTGCGGAGCGCGAAGTCCTTGATCTTGTGCTCGACCGCCGAGACGGCGGGCAGGGTCGTCAGGTAGTCCTGGAAGGCCGCCTCCACCAGCCGCCGGGTCTCCTCGTCGACCGGGTAGCGGCCGTCCATGACGGCGAACCTGCGGTCGAAGTTCTCGACGGTGGTCTCCAACTCCAGCAGCGCCACCCGGGTGTTCAGCCGGGCGTGCTGCAGCACCCGGTGCAGCACGCCGGTGGTGGTCTCCAGGGTCAGCGAGCCGATCGCGTCGTCCCCGCCCTCCGAGATGCCGGTCAGCTCGGCGAGGTAGGCGCCGGCGAACTCGGTCACCAGGGCGCCGATGACGTCGTCGGACAGCGCCTTGGCGTACCCGATGAGCGCGATGCTGGCGGAGAACCGCCGCAGGTCCCAGATGTACGGTCCGACGTAGGCCTCGTCGAAGTCGTTGACGTTGAAGACCAGCACGCCGGAGGCGTTCATGTAGGTGCCGAAGTTCTCGGCGTGCAGGTCGCCGTGGATCCAGACCCGCCTGGTCTGGTCGTCCAGGAAGGCGTCGTCGGCGAACTCGCCGGTCATGTCCGCGTAGAACAGGCAGGCGCTGCCCCGGTAGAAGGCGAACGGCGAGGCGGCCATCTTCCGGAACTTGCGCCGGAAGGCGGCGGGGTCGCGCTTCATGGAGTCGCCGAACTCGGTGATCAGGACGTCGAGAATGTGCGCCGAGCGCCCATCGATGGTCATGGTCCGCACGCTAGGGCGTACGACCGAAACTCCGCCAGTTCCCCAAGATTACAGATCTGGAACGCACCAACGGCCAGGAGCGGTTCGCGCGGCGTGGCGGGTGTCGACAACCGCACCGCACGATCATAGGTTCGACGATGAGACGAGGTCCGCGAGGGGAGTGGAGACCGGCATGGCGGTGCTGGCAGGCAAGGCGGCGGTGGTCACCGGAGGGTCGCGGGGCATCGGCCGGGCGATCGTGGAGCGCCTCGCCCGCGACGGGGCGGACGTGCTCTTCGGCTACGCGAGCGACACCGGCGCCGCGACCGAGGTCGAGCGGACGGTCAAGGAGGCGGGCGGGAGCGCCCGCGCCGTCCAGGCCGACCTGGCGGAGCCGGGCGCCGCCGAGCGGCTGATGGAGACCGCCGAGGAGCTTCTCGGCGGCCTCGACATCCTGGTCAACAACGCCGCGCTGAGCTTCACCCCGACCCCCATCGCGGAGACCACCGAGGAACTGTACGACCGCGCCATGGCGGTCAACGCCAAGGCCGCCTTCCTGACCATCCGGTACGCCGCCAGGCACATGCGCGACGGGGGGCGCATCGTCAACATCTCCACGCTCAACACCGTCCGCCCGGCACCGGGCATCGCCCCCTACGCGGCGAGCAAGGGCGCGCTCGAACAGCTGACCGCCGTCACAGCCCGCGAGCTCGGCGGCCGGGGCATCACCGTCAACACGGTCTCGCCCGGTGCCACGGACACCGATCTGCTGCGCGGCACCAACCCCGCGGCGGCCCTGGCCCAGGTCGCGGGCATGACCTCGCTCGGCCGCCTCGGCGAGCCCTCGGACATCGCCGACGTCGTGGCCTTCCTGGCGGGCCCGGACGGCCGCTGGCTCACCGGCCAGAACCTCCGCGCCGACGGCGGCCTCGGCTGAGGACGTAGGCGAGCGTCTTCCACCCGGTCGAGACCACTGCCGGCGGCCGGACCTTCCCGCGCCGCGTCCGGCCCCGTGCCGTGTCGTGCCTCGCGGCCGGCCGTCGCGCCGCCGGGTCGTTCCGCCTGATCGTCCGACCGCCCCTGTCCGTGGCCGGTGGCCTGACCTGACGGGCCTTCCGTTCCTGGGCGTCCGAGCGGGCGGCCGCACGGTCCGAGCCGTGCGAGAGGCGTTGTTTTAGGCCTTGTCGACCTGGGGCGCCGGAGTTACGATCCGCGTAATTATTAGGAAACTTTCCTAAATGGGAAGGTGTTCACGTGCGCCGATTAGCCTCCGCGCTGCTGGTTCTCGCTCTGGCAGCCACTTTCGCCGCCCTCTCGTCCCCCGCCTCGGCCGCCGCCCGGCTCACCGCGGCCTTCACCCTCACCGGCACCCAGGGCAAGTTCGTGGTGAGCAACCCCGGTACCACTCCGGTCACCGGCTGGTCGATCACCTTCGACCTGCCCGCGGGCATCACGGTCGGCGGTGCCCAGAACGCCACCACCACGCAGAACGGGACGCGGGTCAAGCTGACCCCCGCCTTCTACATCAACACGGTGCGGGCGAACGGCGACACCGAGCCGTACAGCCCCACCTTCACCCTCAGCGCGGCGGCCCAGCCGGTGAGCTGCACGATCAACGGCGCCAACTGCGACGGCAGCGGCGACCCACCCCCGCCGGACGCGCCGGTCACCGCCACCTACTCCGGTAGCGGGACGCAGGGCAGGTTCGTGGTCGCCAACAACACGGACGCCGCGCTCAACGGCTGGTCGATCACCTTCGACCTGCCCGCCGGAGTCACCGCGAGCGGCGCCCAGAACGGATCACTGAGCCAGAGCGGGCGCCAGGTCACGCTGAGCCCGGCCCACTACAACACGACGGTGGCGGCACGCGGTACCACCGAGCCGTACAGCCCCGCGTTCACGCTCAGCAGCGCGTCCGCCGAGCCGGAGAACTGCAGGATCAACGACGTCAGGTGCGACGGTGCCGCCGACACGCCGCCCGGCGCGCCCGGGAACCTGCGTTCGCCGGTCAAGACCACCAGAACCGTCTCGCTGGCCTGGGACGCCGCGACCCCCGGAAGCCTCCCGATCTCCGGCTACCAGGTCTACCGGGGCGCCGACCTCGCCGCGACGGTCACCGGGACGAGCACCACCGTCACCGGCCTGACCTCGAACACCGAGTACACGTTCACCGTGAAGACCAGGGACCGGAAGGGAACCCTCTCCCCGGCGAGCGCCGCGCTGAAGGTGACCACCAACAACGCCGGTGACGACACCCAGCCGCCGACCGTGCCCGCGAACCTGCGCGTCACCGGCAAGAGCTCCTCCGGCGTCTCGCTCGCCTGGGACGCCTCGACCGACAACAGGGGCATCGCCGGGTACGAGGTCCACACCGGCGCGACCCTGGCCACGACGGTGACCGGCACCTCGGCCACGGTCGCCGGGCTCTCGCCGTCCACCGAGTACACCTTCACCGTCAAGGCCCGTGACGTGTACGACAACACGTCGGCGGCGAGCGACGCGGTGAAGGCGAGCACCGACGACATCATCGGCAGCGGATACGCCAGGATCGGCTACTTCGTCCAGTGGGGCATCTACGGCCGTCAGTACTTCGTGCGCAACCTCGACACGACCGGCGCCGCCGCGAAGCTGACCCACCTCAACTACGCCTTCGGCAACATCGACCCGGTGAACCTGACCTGCCTGCAGGGCGTCACCAAGGGCACCACCGGCAACCCGCAGGACCCGAGCCAGGGAGACGGCGCCGGTGACGCGGACGCCGACTACGGAAGGCCGATGAGCGCGGCGCAGTCGGTGGACGGCGTCGCCGACACCGGCTGGGAGAAGCTGCGCGGCAACTACAACCAGCTCCGCAAGCTCAAGGCGAAGTATCCGAACCTCAAGGTGCTGATCTCACTCGGCGGCTGGACCTACTCCAAGTACTTCTCCGACGTGGCGGCCACCGACGCGGCCAGGAAGAAGTTCGTGAGCTCCTGCATCGACACCTACATCAAGGGGAACCTGCCGCTCTACAACGCCGCGGGCGGCCCCGGCAGCGCCGCCGGGATCTTCGACGGCATCGACCTCGACTGGGAGTGGCCGGGCTCGGAGGGCCACGCGGGCAACCACATCGGCCCGAACGACAAGGCGAACAACACGCTGCTGATCGCCGAGTTCCGCAGGCAGCTCGACGCCCTGACCCAGGAGACCGGCAAGCGCTACCAGCTCACCGCGTTCACCCCCGCCGACCCGGCGAAGATCGCCGCGGGCTGGGACCTGCCGGAGATCGCCAAGTCCCTGGACATCTTCAACATCCAGGGCTACGACTTCCACGGGGCGGGCAGCGACAACTCCTGGGAGCCCAACCGGGCCGGCCACCAGGGCAACCTGTACACCGACACCGAGGACCCGTACCCGTTCAAGTTCAGCGTGGAGAACGCGGTCGACGTCTACCTGCGGGCCGGGGTGAACCCGCGCAAGCTCACCATCGGTCTCGCCTACTACGGCCGGGGCTGGCAGGGCGTCGCAGACGGAGGCCGGTCCGGGGAGTGGCAGTCGGCCACCGGCGCGGCGCCGGGCCAGTTCCAGGACGAGGCGGGCACCCGAGGGTACGCCAACCTGCTGGCCGGCGTGCCGGGATGCGCTGTCAAGCACGACGAGCAGTCGGTCTCGACCTACTGCTTCACCGGCAACGGTGGCCAGTGGTGGACCTTCGACGACGCCTGGTCCATCGGTAAGAAGACCGCGTGGCTGCGGAGCAAGAACCTGCTCGGCGCGATGATCTGGGAGATGTCCGGAGACCCCGGCACCCTGACCACCGCCCTGGACGCGGGCCTGCGGTAACCGTTCCACCCGGCTCGCCGGGACGCCGCCACCCGGCTTACCGCGGGGCGACGTCCCGGCCCGCCACCCGCTGCCAGGCGGAGGGCGCCCCGGCAGCGTTCGGGCCCGCCGGAGGTGAGGAAGGGGAACCCATGAACGGTGTCGATCGTGTACAGACCGGCGAGGCCGCCGGGGGACCTGTCGGAGGCGGGCGACGACGGCCCGGGGAGACGTTCCGGGCACGGAGGTCGGCTCCGTTCGTACCGAAGGCAGCGGGACCGGTCAGCACCCGTAGTCCTTCAGGACGATGGCGTTCGCCGTCTTCCTGATGCTCTTGGCGATCAGTCCCTTCCACGGCACGTAGGGCAGCAGCTTGTAGTTCTGGTTGACGATCCAGGCCTTGAGACGGCTCTCCGGAACCATCCAGCCGCCCACTCCGTCCGCCGACTTCTGGCATCCCTTCGCGTACTCGCGCATGGCCTCCTCGTAGCGGGCGAAGCCCACCCGGTGGTCGCCGCCCGCCGCCGCCAGTTCCCCGGCGAGGACGTAGGCGCCGATCACGGCCAGGCCGGTGCCCATGCCCGACAGCGGTGAGGCACAGCAGGCGGCGTCCCCGAGCAGCACCGACCGGCCCTGGGACCAGCGGTCCATGTGGACCTGGCTGATCGAGTCGAAGTAGAAGTCCCGGGCGTCCCGCATCGCGGCCAGCAGCCGGGGGGTCTCCCAGCCGACGCCGGCGAACGCCTCGGCGAGGATCGTCTTCTGCTGCTCGACGTCGCGGCGGTCGTAGCTCAGCGACGGGGAGCCGAAGTAGAACATGGCCTTGGCCTCGGTGTTGCCCCGGGCGCTGTACATGGACACCAGCCTGCCGGGAGTGTTGTAGAGCTGCCCGGTGTGGTCGAGACCGAGGTGGTTGGCGGTGGTGAAGATCGCGCAGTACAGGCCCATCTCCTTCACGAACCGCGACTCCGGCCCGAACGCGAGCGCCCGGACGTTGGAGTGCAGCCCGTCGGCCCCCACGACCAGGTCGAACCGGCGCGGCGCACCCCGCTCGAAGGTGACCTGGACGCCCTTCGCGTCCTCGGTGACGGAGGTGACGGAGTCGTCGAAGACGTACTCGACGTCCTTTACGGTCCGCTCGTACAGGATGCGCGCCAGGTCGCCGCGGAGGATCTCCAGGTCGCCGCTGAAGACGTCGGCGGGCATGCTGGAGATCTTCCTGCCCGCCTCGTTGACGTACGACATCGCGCCCATGTTCGTCCGTTCCCGCCGGATGTCGGCCAGGATCCCCATCCGGTCGAGCACGCTGAGGTGCGCCTCGCCCCGAAAGTCGACCGCGTAGCCGCCGTCGCGGACATCGGGCGCCCGCTCCACGACCGTGGGGGTGAAGCCGTGGCGGTGCAGCCAGTAGGCCAGCGCCGGACCGGCGACACCGGCCCCGGAGATCAGGATGTTCTTGTTCTTCGGACGCGGTGTGGTGTTCATGCCGCGAGCCTGTCCGAGGGCGCTCACCGGAGGCTCACCGAAGGCTCACCGGACGCACGCCCTCGGGGACAGGGTGCCCGGCCCCGAGCCGGCCGCGAGCGGGTCAGCGGGGCCGGAGCATCTCGCGGTCGGTGGCGCTGTTGATCGGTGACGCCCGGATGACGGCCTCGGGGACACCGGCCAGGCGGAGCGCGTCCGCCGCGGGTGACAGGGTGCCCGCGTGGTGGGCGGCCTCGTACGACGCCTCGCCCAGCACGGCCCGCGCCGTGGCGGCCGTGCCGGAGACGTCGGGGTCGTCGGGGACGGCGACTCCCCGCAGGGAGACGGCCGCGCCGAGCAGCACGGCGGCGGTGGGGGCGTCGCCCTCCGACAGGGCGATCCGGGCCAGGGCCTCGACCGGGCGGGCGCTCTCGGTGATCGCCCCCGCCCCCACGGCGACCTCGACGGCCCGCAGGTACAGGGCTCGGGCATCGCCGAGGTCCCCGGAGACCTCGGCGATCCTGCCGAGCCCGAAGAACGCGCCCGTACGGCCTCCCGCGCTCTTCACCCAGTGGGTCTCGAAGCGTTCGAGCGCCTGCTCGTACAGTCCGCGCGCTCCGGCCAGGTCGCCCTCCAGCCGCGCGATGTCGCCGAGGCCGCGCAGCGCCGCGGCCAGATAGGTGGGGCTGCCCGCGCGGCGGGAGATCTCGGCGGCCCGCTCATAGTCGGCGCGCGCCCGCGCGAGGCCGTCGCCGGTCGGGTCCCGCTCCGCCCGCGCGGCCTGGACGAGGTAGTCGCCTCGGTTGCAGAGCAGGTCGGGAACGTCCTCGATGGCCCCGAGCCGCTCGGTGAGAGCGAGGGCCTCATCGGTCAGGGCGATCGCCTTTCCCTCCTCGCCGCGCAGCGCCGCCAGACCGGCCAGCGCGTCCAGTGCCAGCGAGGTCCCCCACCGGTCGCCCAGCGCGCGGAAGGCGTCCGCGGCCGAGGTGAACTCGTGCTCGGCCCGAGCCGGGTCCCCGTTCGAAAGCTGCGGGTAGCCCAGGAGCAGATGGACGACGGCGTGCTCCCAGGGGTCGGGCCCCGCCTGCCCGTGAGCGATCACCGAGAGCGCGGCGCTCGGGTCCTCCGCGCCGGAGGTGATCATCGGCCAGAGAAAAGTGATGACCGGATGGCGGTGCGGCCGCTCCCGGGCGACGACGATCGCCTCGGCCGTCGCGCGGTGGCGATCCCACGACTCCCGCCCACCGTCGCCGGCCGCCGCCGTCAGCGCGCAGAGCACGTACTCGTCCCCGAGCTCGGGGGGCGGGCTGTCACCGATCTCCTCCAGTAGCGTGACCGCCTGCGCCGTCGCCGAGACACGCATGCCGCGCATCCAGAAGTACGACGACAGGGCGGCGAGCAGGCCGAGGGCGAGCTCAACCTCCCGGGCCTCGACGGCACGGCGCAGCGCCGCCTGGAGGTTGTCGTGCTCGGCGACGAGGATCTCCAGCCACCGGAGCTGCTCGGAGCGCCGCAGGTGTGGATCCGCGGTCCGGGCCAGCTCCAGGAAGTGGTCCGCGTGCGCGCGCCGCAGGGCCTCCGACTCCCCGGCCACCTCCAGTTGCTCGGCGCAGTAGGCGTGGATCGTGTCGAGCATCCGGTAGCGCCCGCCGCCGACCTCCACCAGGGACTTGTCGGCCAGGGAGGCCAGCACGTCCTCGGCGTCGGGCACCCCGCAGACGCGCGCCGCGGCCTGTGCGGTCGCACCGCCGGCGAAGACGGTCAGGCGCCTGGCCATCACCTGCTCGTCTCCGGACAGCAGGTCCCAGCTCCATGCCACCACCGCGCGCAGTGTCCGGTGCCTGGCCTCGGCCCCGCGGCTGCCCCGGGACAGCAGGCGGAACCGGTCGTCCAGGCGGTCGGCGAGCTCGGGGAGCTCGTACGTGCGCGCTCTGGCCGCGGCGAGCTCGATGGCGAGCGGCAGCCCGTCGAGCTCGCCGCAGATCCGCCGCACGGCCTCGGTCCCGGCCCCGTCCAGGACGAGGCCGGGACGCACCGCCGAGGCCCGGTCGGTGAACAGCAGCGCGGCGGGGGAGGGGGCGAGCGGCCGGACCGGCCACAGGTTCTCGCCGGTGATGCCGAGCGGCTCCCGGCTCGTCGCCAGGACGCGCAGCTCGGGGCAGCCGGCGAGCAGCCGCGCGGCCAGCTCGGCGGCCGCCTCGACGACGTGCTCGCAGTTGTCGAGGACGAGCAGCAGCGGCCGGCCGGCCAGCGCCGCGAGCAGCCGGGAGACGGGCTCAGCCCCGGCGGGCATGGCGAGCAGCCCGCTCTCGCGCAGACCGAGCGCGGCGAGCAGGGCCTGCGGCAGCCGCCGTCCGTCAGGAAGCGGTGCGAGCTCGACGTAGCAGACGTCCGGCAGGCGCCTCGCGACCTCGATCGCCAGCCTGGTCTTGCCCGCCCCGCCGGGGCCGACCAGGGTGACCAGACGCGCGGTACCGAGCAGTCGGGTGACCTCGGCCAGATCCTCCGCGCGGCCCACGAAGCTGGTCAGCTGCGCCGGTGGTACGGGCGGCTGGAACGGCCGCTCGCCCCGCAGCAGCTCCTGGTGGACGGCCGCCAGCTCGGCCGAGGGATCCGCGCCGAGCTCGTCGGCCAGCAGCCGCCGGGTCTCCTCGAAGGCGAGCAGGGCCTCCGCCTGCCTGCCGCCCGCCTGCAGGGCGCGCATGAGGAGGACGCGGAGTCTTTCCCGCAGCGGATGGCGGGCGGCCAGCTCCTGCAACTCGGGCACCGCGGCCCGGTGCTCGCCCCGCCGCAGGTCGGCCTCGATCCGGTCCTCCAGGGCGCCGAGCCTGCGCTCCTGAAGCCGCAGGACCAGGGCCTGTACGGAGGAGGCGGCAGCGGCGTCGGCGAGCGCGGGCCCCCGCCACAGATCCAGGGCCTCCCGCAGCAGCACGGCCGCCCCCGTCGGGTCTCCGTCGCGCAGGGCCTGGCGCCCCTCGTCGGAGAGCCGTTCGAAGCGGTGGGCGTCGAGATCGCCGGGGCCGGCCGAGAGCCGGTAGCCCGAGGAGACGGCTTCGATCTCGACCTGGGGCCCCAGCAGTCGGCGGAGCCGGGAGACCTGCGACTGCAGGGCGTGTGCCGCCCCGTCCCGGGGGCGTGCGCCGTAGAGGTCGTCGACCAGGAGATCGGCGGTCACCACCTCCCCGGCGCGGGCGAGCAGCAGGCCCAGCAGCGCCCGCAGGGCGGGCCCGCCGACAGCCACCTCGCCGCCGTCGTCGTGCCACACCCGCGTGGTGCCCAGGATCCCGAACCGCATGGGGCAATTGTCGTCGCTCCCCGCCCTGCTGCGGGAGTCGCGGCGTGCGGGCCCTCTCGTTCACGGATGACCCGGCGCCCCCTAGGGGTGCCGGTCGGAGACCGAGACGACCTCGCCGGTCATGTACGTGGAGTACTCGCTGGCCAGGAAGACGATCACGTTGGCCACCTCCCACGGTTCCGCCGAGCGGCCGAAGGCCTCCCGGGAGGTCAGTTCGGTGAGCAGCTCGTCGGTGGTGACCTTGGCCAGGAAGGGGTGCATGACCAGCGAGGGGGCCACCGCGTTGACCCGGATGCCGTGCGGGGCGGCCTCCAGGGCGGCGCACCTGGTCAGGGCCATCACCCCGGCCTTGGCGGCCGCGTAGTGCGACTGACCCTCCTGAGCGCGCCAGCCGATCACCGAGGAGTTGTTGACGATCACTCCGGAGCCCCGGGGGACCATCCGCCGCAGGGCGGCCCTGGTACAGCGCATCGTGCCGGTGAGGGTCACCCCCAGGACGGTGTCCCACTGCTCGTCGGTCATCTCCACCAGCCGCGCCGTACCGCCCAGGCCCGCGTTGTTGACCACCACGTCCACCCGCCCGTGCGCCTCGGTCACCGCGTCGAACATGGCGCCCACCTCGGCCTCGGAGGTGACGTCGCAGGGCACCGCGAGCGGCTTGACCCCGCTCAGCTCGGCCAGTGCCTCGGCGGCCTCGCCGAGGCGCCGCTCGTGCCGGTCGGAGACGACCACGGTCGCGCCCTCCTCGGCGCAGCGCCTGGCGGTGGCGTACCCGATGCCCGTCCCGGCCGCCGCCGTGACCAGGACGACCTTTCCGTCGAGCAGGCCGTGGGCGCGGGGGTAGGGGGGAGGTGTCGCCATACGGGCTCCGTTCCGGTGGTCGTGTCTCAGCCCTTGGGCAGGCCCAGGGTGCGCTCGGCGATGATGTTGCGCTGGATCTCGCTGGATCCGGCGTAGATGGTGTCGGCGCGGCTGAACAGGTAGAGCCGCTGCAGCGCGTTGAGGTCGTACGGCGGGGCGTCGGCGACCAGGCCCGCGCGCCCCTGGACGGCCTGGGCCAGCTCGCCCAGCCGCCGGTGCCACTCCGACCAGTACAGCTTGCCGATCGACACCTCGGGTCCCGGCTCGCCCGCCGACAGCGAGGTCATGGTGCGCAACGCGTTGAGCCGCATGACGTCCAGCTCCAGCCAGGAGCGCACCAGCCGGTCGCGGAGCACCGGGTCCTCGGCGGCCCCGGTGCGCCTGGCGGTGGCCACCACCTCCGCGAACTCCCGCTGGAAGCCGATCTGCTGGCCCAGGGTGGAGGCGCCGCGCTCGTAGCCGAGGGTGGCCATCGCGATCCGCCAGCCCTCGCCGGGGGCGCCCAGGATGTTGCCCGCCGCGGTGCGGGCGCCGTCGAGGAAGACCTCGTTGAACTCGCTGGTGCCGGTCATCTGGAGGATGGGCCGCACCTCGATCCCCGGCTGGTCCATCGGGACCAGCAGGTAGGACAGGCCGCGGTGGCGTGCCGAACCGGGCTCGGTCCTGGCGAGCACGAAGCACCAGTCGGCCACGTGGGCCAGCGAGGTCCACACCTTCTGGCCGGTGACGACCCACTCGCCGTCGTCCAGGCGCGCCCGCGTCTGGACGCCCGCCAGGTCGGAGCCCGCCTCAGGCTCCGAGTAGCCCTGGCACCACAGCTCCTCGCCACGCTGGATGGGCGGCAGGAAGCGCCGCCGCTGCTCCTCGGTGCCGTGCTCCAGGATGGTCGGCCCGATCAGTCCCTCGCCGATGTGCCCGACCCGCGCCGGGGCGGCGGCGCGGGCGTACTCCTCGTGGAAGGCGACCTGGTCCTCCAGGGTGGCGTCCCGGCCTCCGTACTCTCCGGGCCAGCCCAGGCAGGTCCACCCGGCCTCGCCCAGCCGCCGCTCCCAGGCGAGCCGGACCTCGTGCCCCTCGTGCTCGCGGCCGGGCCCGCCCAGTCCCCGGGCGTGCGCGAACTCGCCCGTGAGGTTCTCCTCCAGCCAGGAGCGTGCCTCCTCGCGCAGGGTCATGGGGTGCCTCCAGGCATCAGGCGTGGAAACGGCCGTAGCCGCCCCTGAAGAAGAGCAGCGGGCCGCCGTCGCCATGGACACCGAGCCGGTGGACCCTGGCGACGACGATGACGTGGTCGCCCGCGGGGTGCTCCGCCTCGATCGAGCAGTCGATCCAGGCGAGGCTCTCCTCGATCACCGGGTTGCCGCCCGGGGAGACCGTCCAGTCGAGCCCGGCGAACTTGTCGCCGCCCCGGCCGGCGAGCGCGGCGCAGACCGGTTGCTGGTGCTCGGCGAGCACGTTGATCGTCTGGGTGCTGGCGGCGCGCAGGCGCGGCCAGCTCGTGCTGCTGTGGGCCACGCAGAAGGCCACCAGCGGCGGGTCCAGCGACACCGAGGTGAAGGAGTTGGCCGCCAGGCCGCACGGCTCGCCGGTGTCGGGGTCGATGGAGGTGATGGCCACCACGCCGGTGGCGAAGTGGCCGAGCACGGAGCGGAACCACCGGCCGTCCACGGCCCCGTTGCTCTCGGCTCCGCTGGACGGGCTCTGCGAAAGGCCACTCTGCATGGCGACTCCGTTGGCGGTGGTGCCGCACCCGGCCAAGGTGGCGCGGGGGTGGCCGGCGGTCTCCAGCAGCCGGGCCGCGTGAGTGGTCATGGTGCTACTCGCCTCCTCAATCGCGCCCGATCGGCCTCCGAGGGGGTTCGGCGGCGGACGGCGTCCTCCGCCGTCTGGCGCCATCTTACCAAGCGCTTGCTTGGATTGTAGGGGAGTGCCGGAAAAAGTCCCCGGCAGCCGTCCGGCCCGGGCCCGTCGTTGACATCGGTGATCGGCCCGGCCTAGCCTCTGGCCAAGCGCTTGCTTGTGATCGGAGGGTGGTACGTGGGTGGTTTCCGGGACCGCACGGCCGTCGCGGGCGTCGGGTACACCCGGTTCTCCAAGGACTCCGGGGTCAGCACCCTCACCCTGGCCTGCGAGGCCGTTCTGGCGGCCCTGGACGACGCGGGCCTGACCCCCGACGACGTCGACGGCATCGCCACCCACCGGGTCGGCGACTCCGCCGCGCCCTGCCTGGTCGGTCCCGCGCTCGGCATCCACGAGCCCTCCTGGTACCTCGACCAGTTCGGCGGCGGCAGCGTCTCCCACTCGGTGGTCGGCCAGGCGGCGCTCGCGGTCGCGGCGGGCGTCGCCGAGACCGTCGTCTGCTACCGGGCGATCAACGCGCGCTCGGAGTTCCGGATGGGCGGCACCGGCCGGGGGCTGCCGGTCAGTCCCGAGGTCCAGTACCAGGCGCCGTACGGCTACTTCGCGCCGCTACAGCAGTACGCGATGTTCGCCCGCGCCCACATGTCGAGGTACGGCACCCGTCCCGAGCACTTCGGCGCGCTGGCGGTCGTCCAGCGCGCCAACGCGGCCAAGAACCCCCGGGCGCTCATGCGCACCCCGATCACCCTGGACGACTACCTGGCGAGCCGGTGGATCGCCGAGCCGTTCCGGCTGCTCGACTGCTGCCTGGAGACCGACGGCGCCTGCGCGCTCGTCGTCACGAGCGCCGAGCGGGCCGCCGACCTGCGCAGGCCGCCGGTGCTCATCTCCGCCGCCGCGTGGGGAGGCGGCGACTCCTTCCTGTCCGGCGGCCGGGCGGACACCACGGTGACCAGCGCGGCCGAACTGGCCCCGCGCCTGTACCGCCAGGCGGGCGTCGGGCCCGCCGACGTCGACGTGGCCGAGATCTACGACTGCTTCACCTACTCGGTGATCGTGCAGTTGGAGGACTACGGCTTCTGCGCCAAGGGCGAGGGCGGCCCGTACGTCGCCTCGGGTGCCGTCGCGCCGGGTGGTGAGCTGCCGGTGAACACCCACGGCGGGTTCCTGTCGGAAGGGTACGTGCACGGCGTCAACCACATCGCCGAGGCCGTCTCACAGTTGAGGGGGGACGCGGGGGACAGGCAGGTGGCAGGGGCCGAGGTGGCGCTCTCCACGGCCCAGCCCGGCTACATCCTGCCCGCCACCTCGGCGCTGATCCTGCGGAAGGGGTGAGGGGTGCGTCCGGTTGCCGATCGCGACTCGGCGGAGTGGTGGAGGCGGACCGCCGGCGGGGAGTTCGTGCTCCAGCGGTGCGACTCCTGCGCCACGCCGCGCTTCCCCGCCCGCGCCTACTGTCACCGCTGCAGGACCCGCGAGTGGCACTGGGAGCCCGTCGCCCCGGCCGGCCGCGTCGAGAGCTGGATCGTCAGCCACCAGCCCTTCCTGGCCGGGGTGAGCGAGCCGTACACGGTGGTGATGGTGCGGCTGGACGAGGCGCCCGAATGCGTCATGTACGGCAACTGGCGCGGTGCGGAGCCGCCGGTCGCCGGCCTGCCCGTCCGGGCGTGCTTCAGAAAGGTGGACGAGGAGCTGTCGCTGATCGACTGGCGCCCGCTCGGCTGAGGCGCGTTCGCGGTGGGATCCCCTCATCAGGGCCGCGGCACGGGCGCGCCCCGGCGGGCCCCGTTCCCGCCGGCCGCGCTCCGGAGATGGGGAGCGCGCCCTGGCGGGCGTGGGGGACCCGCCAGGACGCGTTCCGCTCCGGCGCGACGGCGGAGGACCCCGGCGAGGGGTGGGGTCCTTCGCCGGCTAGTCGCGCTCGGAGTCTGTGTCGGCGAAGGCGCGGACCTGGTGGTCCGCCTCCTCCTCCGCGAGGTCGTCGTCAGGCGTGGGCCGCCGGTAGTGCTGCGAGATGAGGCGGGCCGCCCCAGCCGGGTCGTCGGCCGGATGCGAGGACTCAACGCCGTCCTCGTTCCAGATGAAGAGCCCGTTCTTGCACCAAACGGTTAGATCGGTCAGCACCGAGAGCACGGACATCCCGCTTCCGTTGCTCTGGTAGGTGTGGGTGAACCCCTGGCGGTGCAACGCGTAGCGCAGTAGACGCGTCGCCTCGCAGGGGTCGCGCCAGGGCGGGTACGGCGCGTCCACGCGGACCGACAGCACAGGCCTCCACCCCCTCGCTGACCTTTCGATGGATTTGTACCAACGATTGGATGATGCGGGTCTTGGGAGGTTGGGTCAAGGGGCTGTTCCCCGCTAGAACCAGATCGTCTAGTTTTGTTGGCACAAAGGGGACTTAATGGCGCGGTCAACGCTGTATCAACTGGTGGCCTCCGATCTGAGGAGGACCATCTACTCCGGTGCGCTCGGACCGGGGGATCAGCTGCCGACCGAGGCGGAACTCATGCTCGTGCACCAGGTGAGCCGGAACACCGTGCGGCTGGCTCTCGGCGAGCTCGTGAACGAGGGCCTGGTCACCCGCACCCCCCGCAGGGGCACCGTCGTGCGGGAGCGCCGTCCGCTGCTCATGTACCCCCAGCGCGAGTTGCAGCCGCGGGGCGAGGAGACCCTGGAGGCCTTCGCCTGGGCCGTCTCGCAGGAGGGGCGCGCGCCGAGCCAGGAGATCGAGGTCTCGATCGTGCGACCGGCCGAGGAGATCGCCAGCAGGCTGGAGCTCTCGGACGACGAGCTCGCCGTGGTCCGCCGCAGGCTGCGCTTCGTGGACGGCCAGCCGTACAACACCAACGACTCCTACTTCCCGCTGGCCCTGGTCGCCGACTCCGAGATCACCCGTCCCGGCGACATCAGGCGCGGGGCCAACAAGGTCCTTGAGGAGCTCGGCCACCGCCAGGTGCGGATGGTGGACGACATCTGGGCGCGGATGCCCAACAGCGCGGAGACCGAGCGGCTCCAGCTCCAGCTCGGCACGCCGGTCGTCGTCTACGTCCGGGTCGGTTACGACGCGGAGGACGTCCCCGTGCGCGTGGCGGTGTCGGTGCTGCCCGCGGACAAGCACCTGATCAGGTACGAGCTGGAAAGCCGTTGACATCTCGGTAACCGCCCTGACGGGCCGGCCTCCACTCCGTCCGCGCCGCGGACGCCCGGCGGGCCGCGCCCTCGGGGCGGCCGTTCCTCCTCCGCCCGGCGGTTTTCCGGCCGGGTGTTCTCTCACCCCGGCCGTCTCGCCCGAGGCCCCCCGGCCCGCGGCCCTCCCGCCCGCGCCGCTCACCCCGACCGGCGTCTCCCCGCCGCTCGCCCCCAGCCCCTAGGCGCCCGCCTAGCCCGACATGGGTGCCGTGCGCCATCAGGCGAACACGCTCCGTGTCAACTCGCGTACCGAACGCAACGAAGGGATGAACCATGCACTCGAACACCGCCAGTCCCACCACCGTGCGCCCGTTCACGCTGCGCAGGGCCACGGACGGTGATCTCGACGGGGTGCTCGCGCTCCTCGCCGAGACCGCCGGATGGCTGAACCGCCGCGGCGTGCGGCAGTGGCCCGCCGCCGGCTTCCCCGCCGAGCGCATCACCCCGCTGATCGACGAGGGCGTCATGTACCTGCTGGACGGGGAGGACGGGCCCGCCGCGACCCTCGCCCTGGACGCCCACGCCGACCCCGAGTTCTGGGCTCCGGGAGACGACCCGGGCTCGGCGCTCTACGTCCACAAGCTGGCCGTGGCGCGTGCCCACGCCGGCCGGGGGCTGGGAGAGGCGCTGCTCGACTGGGCGGGCCTGCGGGTCCTGGCCCTGGGGAGAAGATGGCTCAGGCTTGACTGCTCCAAGGACAACTCGCGGCTCCAGGACTACTATCGGGGACAGCGTTTCGCGCACCTCCGCACGGTCGACCTGTCGCATCGCGCCTCCGGCGCCCTGTTCCAGCGGCCGGGGGGCCTGCGCGTCCACGCGTCCGGTCTCGCGCTGTCCGTCCCCGAGCATGTCTGAACCACGGCGATCCCAGGGCAAACCCATCCGATAGCCTCCATTCATGACCGGATCCTTGCTTGAGGTGATCACGCTTGACGTGCGTGATGCCGTCGCGGCCGAAGCCGGTGGCGCCGATCGCCTGGAGGTCGTCGCCGACATGGCCGTAGGCGGGCTCACCCCGGCCGCGGAGACGGTCGCGGCGATCTCCAAGGAGTGCGCGCTGCCGCAGATGGTGATGCTGCGTGGCGAGGCCTCGTTCCTGGCCACGCCCGAGTCGCTGAAGACCCTGAGCCGCGAGGCCAGGGCACTCGCCGACGCGGGCGCGGCCGGGTTCGTGTTCGGGTTCCTCGACCGGGCGGGGGCGGTCGACCTGGCCGCCACCGAGGCGCTCATCCACGCGGTCGCACCGCTGCCCTGGACCTTTCACCGGGCGGTGGACCACGCGGCCGACACCCAGGCGAGCTGGCGTGCCGTCCGCCTGCTGCCCAATCTCGCCACCGTGCTCACCTCGGGCGCGCCCGGTGGCGTGGCGGACGGGCTGCCGCTGCTCAAGACCCGGTGCGAGGCGGGCGACGGCCCGCTGATCATGGCCGGGGGCGGGCTGAGGCCCGGCCACGTCGGGGCGCTGATGGAGTACGGCGTGCGGGCCTTCCACGTCGGCAGCGCCGTGCGGGCGTCCTGGTCGGAACCGGTCGACGAGCGCCGGGTCCGCCAGTGGCGGGCCCTGGTCGACTGAGGCGCACCAGGTCTCGCGGTGATCGGCCGGGAGTGCCGGGAGCCGGCGACCGAGGTCAGGCCGGTGGAGCCGGGTCGGCGCCCAGGGCCAGGTCGGCGCGGCGCAGGGCGGCGGTCATGGTCTTGATCGTGGCGGGCTCGTCCATCACGCCCTCGCCCGCCTCGCGCCGCTCCTGCCAGGCGCGCACCCGGTGGGTGTACTCCCGGTAACGGGACAGGTGGAAGGCGTAGACCGTCGCGTACCGGCTGACCAGGTGTGACGGGTGCATGTCCCAGCCCTGGTAGAAGCCCTGGCCCAGGGAGTGCCCGACCAGCTCCGCGTGGCGCCGCCACAGCTCCTGCACGGCACGCCGGTCATCCGAGGCAGGGGAGGCCGCCAGCGAACCGTCCGACAGTTCCACGCCGGTCCCGGCGAAGACCGTCCGCATGACGTTCCTGGCGTGATCGCAGACGGGATGGTCCAGCCGCTGCTCGTGCGGGGGCAGGGCGCAGCTCGCCGTGTAGTCGAAGACGCCGAAGTGCGCCGCGGCCAGCCTGCCCCGCAGGGAGGCGACCAGGCCGGAGTCGAGGAACAGCACCGTCTGCGGCGCCTCGACCTGGATCTCGAACCGGAGCGCGCCCTCGTCGAGGCCCAGCCCGTCCTCCAGTGCCCGCAGGCAGTCGGCGAACTGGTGAAGGTAGGCCCTCATCAGCACCTTCGGGAAGGTGACCACGAATCCCCCGGGCAGCCGCCCGACCCGCTCGACCACACCGGTGAGAAAGCCGTCCAGCGTCCTGAGGGAGCGGACCGGGTCGCCGTCGGCGAACGACTTCACCCGTAGACCCCAGCGGCGGGGGAGCGTTCCGGCCGCGTGCATGGCCGCGATCGCCTCGGCGGCGGCGGAGGCGTGACCGTCCTCCTCCGCGGGGCGCTGCCCGTACCCGTCCTCGAAGTCGACGCGCAGGTCCTCGACGGGCTCCGCACCGAGCTTGGCGGCCACCCGGCCGTGCACGTCTCCGGCGAGGTCCCCGCCCACGCCGAGGATCGCGGCCAGCTCGCCCTGCGGCAGGTGCCGCCGCATCAGCTCCAGCGCGGCGTCACCCCAGGCCCGCACCGTCCCGGCGTCGAACCGGTCCGCGGGGACGTAGACCGTGTGCACCGGCTGCCATCCGACCGGCCCGTACGGGTACAGCGCCGACTGCTCGAGGTGGACCCGCTCGAAGCCCGGGATCAGGGCGGACGGGTCGGCGAGCGTGACGCGCATGCTGGTGCTCCTCTGCGGACGTGTCGCTGTGGACGTGCCGTTTCGAACGCACCTTAGCCGCAGCCGTTCGCCGCCGGTCACCCCCGTCACCGTCGCCCCGAACCGATCAGCGGTCTCAGCCGGTCCCAACCGGATCACAAGTCACCATGGTTAAACTTTGCCGTCGGAGTTCGATCACTCGGCGATGGGATGACATGAACAGACTCAAGGGACTCTCCGCGCTGGCCGGGTCCCTGCTGGCCGTACTGCTGATGACGCAGGCGGCTCCGGCCGCCGCGGCGGCCGCGCCCGCGAAGCCCAAGGTGGCCGTGACGGTGAAGGCGGGTCCGGCCAAGCACACCGGTAAGTGCCCGGTGACCGTCGGCTTCACGGCGAAGATCAAGGTGAGCGCGCCCACCGTGGTGGCCTACCGCTGGCTCAGGGGCGACGGCTCCAAGAGTGCCGTGAAGACCGTCAAGGTGAACGGGACGAAGACCTTGAAGGATCGCGCCACCTTCCGCGGCGACCTGAAGGGCTGGCAGGCGCTCCAGGTGCTGAGCCCGCGCAAGGTCGTCTCCAAGAAGGCGAACTTCGTGATCTCCTGCGCGCCGCAGAACGGCGGCGGCGGCGGTGACAACGGTGACGGCGGTGACGGCGGCGTCGACCCGCAGGGCCCGGCGGAGGGGCAGGGCCCCGACGCTTCGGGTGGCGAGCAGAGCGGCGAATAACGTTCTGGCCGCGGCCGCGCCCCGGTTCTCCGGGCGTGGCCGCGGCCGCGTCATTGACGGCCGCAGGCGGTGAGCATGGCGGCGAGACCGAGGAGTTTCACCCGCTCGCCCCGGTCGAGGGACCTGGCCAGTGTCGCCTCGGCGGCCTCGATGTCCAGCCAGTGCTCGTAGGTGATCGGCGAGATGCCCCGGGAGGCGAGAAGCTCGTCCGGGTCCGTGCGGTGTACCGGATCGCGGCCGGCGAGATCGGCGAGGAGGGTGCGGACCGTCTCGGCGGCGTCGGACTTGTTGGTGCCGATCACACCGCTGGGACCACGCTTGAGCCAGCCCGCCACGTACTCGCGGTCGCGGACCCGGCCGGCCTCGTTCGGCACGGTCATGGTGGCCTCGGAGAAGGGAACGCCGGGCAGCGGCACGCTCTGGTAACCGACCGAGCGCAGCACCATGCCGACCGGGAGGGTCTCGAACTCGCCGGTACCGACCACCCGGCCGTCCAGCAGCCGGGTTCGCTCCAGCTTGAGCGCCTCCACCCGTCCCTCGCCGAGGATCTCCACCGGACGCATCCAGAACCGCACGTCCAGCCGCCGGGGACGGCCCGTCAGGCCGCGGGCCGCCCAGCTCTGCAGGACCTCGACGTTGCCCCTGATCTGCCGGGACGCCGTCGAGACGTCCGCGGCGCTCTCCTCGGGCCGCACCTGCACGTCCGCGTTGGCCAGTTCGCCCAGCTCCCTGAGCTCCTTCAGGGTGAACTTGGCGTGCTCGGGCCCCCGGCGGCCGATCATGTGGATGGCCTTCACCTCGCTGGCGGCCAGCCGGTCGAGCACCTCCTGCGGCACGTCGGTGGCGCGCAGCTCGTCGGCGGTCTTGGCCAGGACGCGCACCACGTCGACCGCCACGTTCCCCACGCCGACCACCGCGACCTCGGGGCTGTCGAGGACGAAGCGGTCACCGGGCATGTCGGGATGGCCGCAGTACCAGTTGACGAAGTCGGTGGCGGCCACGCTGCCCGGCAGGTCCTCGCCGGGGATGCCCATCCGCCGGTCCACCATCGCGCCGGTGCAGTAGACCACGGCGTCGTAGCAGTCGAGCAGATCGGTGACGCCGATGTCCTTGCCGAACTCGACACCGCCGAGGAACCGCACGTCCGGAAGCTCCAGCACACCGCGCAGGTAGCCCGCTATCGACTTGATCGAGGTGTGGTCGGGGGCGACCCCGTAGCGCACCAGCCCGTACGGGGTCGGCAGCCGCTCCAGCACGTCCACCCGCAGGGGCACGGTGGCCTGTTTCCGCAGGGCCTCGGCCGTGTAGATCCCGGCGGGCCCCGACCCCACGATCGCGACTCTCAGCGACACATCGCCTCCCAGGGTGCTGGCGCTCATGACGCGATTCTCCATTACCGGTGCCCGCCGGGCCAGTCTCGGCGGTCCGTTGTGATCGAACCGGTCATCCGGCACGGGGCCCCCGGCGGATACGTTTCCAATATCTCCGAACATTCCCTGCGCACACGGTGTTCCCGGTGTTCCCGGTGTTCCCGGCGGGCCCGGTCTCCCGCGGGAGCATGTGCCCCGGAGGTTCTCCGCATTCCCCGGGAAACTCCCCGCGAGGACGTGCCGCCGAGACGCCCGCTCCCGTGCGCCGGCCCGTTCCCGGGGCCTGCTCGCACGCTGTCTACGGGGTCGTCCGCGCGCGCAGGGCGCGTTTGTCTATCTTCCCGTTGCCGGTGACGGGAAGGGCGTCGACCACGACCACCCGCCTGGGCACCTTGTAGTTGGACATGTTGTCGCGGGCCCAGGAGATGACCTTCTCCGGCTCGACGGCCGCCCCCTGCCTCGGGACCACGAACGCCCAGCCGACCTCGCCCATCCGCTCGTCGGGCACCGCGACCACCGCGGCCTGGTCCAGGGAGCCCTCCCGCAGCAGGAGTCCCTCCACCTCGGCGGGGGAGACGTTGAACCCCCCGGCGATGAACAGTTCCTTCTTGCGGTCCACGATCGCGAGGTCGCCGCGGGCGTCGAGGGCGCCGATGTCGCCGGTGTGCAGCCAGCCGTCCCTGATCACCTCGGCCGTTCTCTCCGGCTCGCCCCAGTAGCCGCGCATGACCCCGTACCCGCGGACGAGGACCTCGCCGCGCTCGCCGCGCGGCACCTCCCGGCCGTCGTCGTCGACGATCCGCACCTCCATGCCCGGCACCGGGCGGCCCGTGCTGCCCGCGACGACCTCGACGGGGTCGTCGGCCCTGGTCATGGAGACGACCGTGCCCTCCATCAACCCGTACGCGTTGATCATGCGTTCCAGGCCGATCCGCTCCAGCAGCCTGCGTATCAGCTCGGCGGGGACGGAGGCCGCACCGCAGATCGCCACGCGCACCGAGTGCTCGCCGATCTCGGTCTCCTCCAGCAGCCGGTGGAACAGCGTCGGAGGCCCGGCCAGGATCGTGATCCCGCCGTCGCGGATCAGGGCGGCCAGCCGGTCGGGGCCGAACGTGGCGATCGGCATCATCGTGGCCCTGCGCATGACCGAGGCCAGCAGCCCGGCGTTGAGCCCGAAGCCGTGCGCGAACGGGGCGATCACCGGGTAGCGGTCGCCGGGGCCGAGCGTCACGATCTCCGCCCAGTCCCAGTAGCCGCGCAGCATCCGGCCGTGTTCGAGCATCACGCCCTTGGGCGTGCCCGTGGTGCCCGAGGTGGAGATGATCTCGCACAGGTCGTCAGGTCGTACGGCCAGCGCGCGCTCCTCGGCCTCTGCGCGCCCGATGAGGGAGCCGGCGGCGAGCACCTGCGAGGGCTGCGCCGAGCCGGGCCGCTCCAGTCCCTCGGGCACGATCGAGTGCCGCAGGTCCGGCAGGCCGGCGAAGGGCAGGCCGCCGCCCGTCTCACCGGCGGCCTCGGCCAGCAGGTCGGCCGGCACGGCGCCGTCGTGACCGTGCCCGGTGATCAGCACGCTCGCCCCGGTCGAGCGGAGCGTCGCGGCGGCCTCGATGCCCTTGTAGCGCGACGACAGCGGTACGAGCACCGCGCCGGCGTCCCAGACGCCGAACGCGGCGATCACCCAGTGCGCGTCGTTCGGGCCCCAGACGGCGACCCGGTCGCCCGGCAGCACGTCCAGTGCGATCAGGCCCCTGGCGACCTCGCCCGCCCGGTCGCGCAGCTCGGCGAGGGTCAGCCGGACCGTCCCGTCGTCCACGACGACGTCCGAGGGATGATCGTCGGCCAGGGCGCGGAGCATGCGGGGAATCGTCCGCCAGCCGGGTACTTCCATAGCGGTCGCGCCTTTCGTGGATCAGCGGGCGATGGCTGTGCGATCCCTGCCCAGGTGGTGGCCTCGCGTGTCGTTCACCACGCCGGGGGAGACCGTCTCCGAGATCCGGTCGGAGATCTCGACGGCGATCGTGACCGGGGTGAGCGCCTTGAGCGACTGCTGCAGGCGCGACCTCCACATGGGATTCCCGACCAGGCTCTCCCGCTTGAAGGTCACGGTCAGGACCGCGGCGTCGAGCGTGCCCTGCCGCGAGACGCCCAGCTCCCAGCCGGAGACTCCGTCGATCTTGTTGATCGCCCGCTGGATCCGGTTCAGCGACACCCACACCCCGCGCACCAGCACGTGGTCGCCGACCGTGTGCTCGGGGGCGGGGATCGCCTCACCGCCGGAGACCCGGACCACCTGGCCGGTGCGCACCGCCTCCCCGGCCCGCGCGCCGGCGACGACCAGCTCGGCCGGCCCCGAGGCGTACGGCGGTGCCTGCAGCTCGTCCTTCTCCAGCGGGGCCAGGCCCACCGAGCCGGGCACGAGCAGGGTCAGCGGCGCCGACTCCGAGGACCGCCAGCCCAGCGGCACCGCGGTGAACGGCGAGCAGTAGACCTCCGTCACCCGTGCCCCGAACTCCGTCGCCAGATGCGCCATCGTGCGGCGCGAGGCGATCTCCCCGGTCAGCACGACGTGCCGCAGGCCCAGGTCCAGCGGGTCCAGCAGGAACTCCAGGTGCAGCCGGGCCAGCAGGTCCATCGCGCCGGTCGGCGTGATCACCAGGGTGGTCGCGCCCAGCGACTCCAGCGCGTGGTGCAGCCTGAGCCTGCCCCGGGGGCCGACGGAGGCGCCCGCCGCCGCGACCTCGGCGGCGGCGCGCGCCCACTGCGGGCCCGCCAGCTCGCCGTCGCCCGACAGCGCCGCCACCACCCGGTCCCGCCCGTCCACGCCCGCCGCCCGCAGTGCGGCGGCGTAGGCGGCGGTCAGCTCGCCCACCTCGCCCGCGGGGGTCACGCTGCCGGCGTCGGCGGAGACCAGCAGCAGCCCGGACGCGCTACGGCCACCGGCGGCGAGGTCGTCCCTGGTCAGCCATACGGAGGGCGCGCCGATCGGGACGGTTCCCGCGGGCGCCGCGGTCGAGGCGGGCGCGGCACCGTCGTCGCGGGCCGCCGGGTTCGTCGTCAATTGATCACCTCGGTCATGAAAAGCCGCATCGACTCGCAGACGTGCTCGTGGGCGAGGCCGCCCACCTGTGCCTGCAGGATCAGGTCGGTGGCCCCGGCCTCGGCGATGCGGGCCGTGGCCTTCCGGGAGCCCTCCACGTCGTCCACCACGACCATGTGGTGCTCGCGGAGCGTGGCCATGGCCTCATCGGGAGGCATGCCGGCCGCGAGCTGGCCCAGGACCTTGTGGGTGGCGTGCCGGGCGTCGTAGTAGTCGGGAGGGGTGACCAGGTTGACCTGGCGCCGGATGTACCACAGGACCGGGTCGGAGGCGATCTCGAACGCCCGTTCCTTGGTGCCGCCGACGAACCACGGGATCATCAGCGCGACCCGCCGGCTGTCGGGGTCGAAGCCGTTGTCGGCCAGGCACTGCCGGTAGCTCGCGATGTCCTCGGCGACGTCGTCGAGGCCCTTGAGCATCGTCATGCCCAGCAGGTTGTAACCGTGCCTGGCCGCGGCCAGGTAGCCCTCCAGGGAGGTGGACGCCACCCACACGGGAGGGTGCGGCACCTGGGCCGGCCGGGGGTAGACGGAGACGTCGGGGATCTCGAAGAACTCGTTGGACCGGCTGATCGGCTCGCCGTCGGCGTTCCAGATGGCGAGGGTGGCCTCCAGCGAGTCCTCCCAGATCTGCCGCGACCTCTCGAAGGGCTTCTGGAACGCCTGGTACTCCAGCGGGGACGCGCCCCGTCCGGTGCCGAACTCCACCCGGCCGCCGGAGATGACGTCGAGGGTCGCGACGCGCTCGGCGGTCCTGATGGGCGACTGGAAGGGCAGCAGCACCACGCCCAGGCCGAGGTGGATCCGCTCGGTGCGCTGGGAGACGGCGGCCAGCACGAGGTCGGGGGCCGAGGAGTGGGAGAAGCCCCGGGTGAAGTGGTGCTCGACGAACCACGCGGTGTCGAACCCCAGCCGGTCTCCGAGGACCACCTGGTCGATCACGTTGCGGAACGCCTGCTGTTCGACCTCCCGGGAGCGTCCGCGGACCTCCAGTTCGTAGCCCAGGCTGATCCTTAGGGACGTCATCCACGCCTCCGTTGTGTGTCCATCCGACCCCCGGCCGAGGCCCCTCACTTAACCAAGCGCTCGCTTGGCGAGATTACCAGCATGCCGGGACCTCAACAAGCCGACGCGTGAGGCGCCCTCCCTACAGGCCCGCGGCGGCGGCCAGGCGGGCGCGGTGCGCCTGCGGGGTGCCGAGGAGCTGGGCGTCCGAGGTGGCCCGCTTGAAGTAGCGATGGGCCGGATGCTCCCAGGTGACGCCGGTGCCGCCGTGCACCTGGATGTTCTCGCCCGCGGCGGCCAGGTAGGCCTCCGTGCAGTAGGAGCCCGCGACGGCGGCCCGGACGGGAAGCTCCTCCAGCGGGGCGCGCGCGGCGGCCAGGGCGGCCGAGCGGGCCGACTCGACCAACAGGAGCACGTCGGCGAGCTTGTGCTTGACCGCCTGGAAGGAGCCGATCGGGCGGCCGAACTGGTGGCGCTGTCTCGCGTGGGCCACCGCGGTCTCCAGGCAGCGGTCCGCCCCGCCCACCTGCTCGGCGGCCAGTGCGGCGACCGCCAGGTCGCGGACCCGCTCGTGCGCCGAGCCGGAGCCGATCCGGACGGCGGGGACGGCGTCGAAGGCGAACGCGGTGAGCGGGCGGGTCTGGTCCAGGGTGGGCAACGGCGTGCGAGAGGAGGGGGCGGCCTCGAGGAGCACGCCGCCCGCGTAGGCCAGCACCAGCTCGCCGTCCAGGGCGTACCGGGCGATCCCGGTCAGCCGGTCGCCGTCCAGCACCAGCTCGGCGTCGCCGGGGAGCAGCACGGTCGCGGTGACGGTGCCTTCAACGATCCCGGGGAGCAGCCTGGCCATGGCCGCCCGGTCGCCGGCGGCCTTGATCGCCTCCACGGCCAGCACCGCGGTCTGCAGGTAGGGGTGGGGCGACAGGGCGCGGCCGATCTCCTCGCACACGACGGCCGCCTCGGCCATGCCGCAGCCCGCGCCGCCGTACTCCTCGGGGACCGCCAGGCCGGCCACGCCCAGCTCGGCGGCGAACCGGACCCAGGGGGCGTCCGGGTGCCGGGCGAGGAAGGAGCGGACCGCGTCGCGGAGCTCCAGCCGCTCTTCGGAAAGGGGTGGGGAAACGCTCGCGAAAAGACTCACGGCAACAGCATAACCAAGCGCTCGCTTGTCTCGTGAAGTTTGCCTCCCTCTGGGTGTTAGCGCAGGTCAGATATACTGCCGGTGGCCACGAGTACATGTGATCGGGGGATCGGTGGCTTTGGTAGAACGCAACTACACGCTTGACTTCGTTGCGGGGGACCGACGGGATCGCGCCATTCTCCGGCACATGGTCCTCTCGCTCTTCGTGGGGATGCTGCTGGGTGGCGTCGGAGCGCTGTCGGCCTACGGGCCCGGCCTGCCCAACGCGATCTACAACCCGTACGCGTACGTCCTCCTCGCCGTCGTCGTGGGACGGACCGCGGCCGGTTTCGGCTGGGCGGTGCTCTCCAGTGTGCTCGCCGCGTTCGGAGTGCTGCTCTCGACGCTGAGCGCCACCCTCTTCGAACCGGGGGACTGGCTCACCAGTCTTGGCGACGACGGCGCCACGATGAATCTCACGGTCGTCAATCTCGTGACGATCGGGGTCCTCTCCTACCTCACCAAGCGCCCCGACCGCTGGGGAGGTCTCGCGGCCGGAGGGGCGGTCGGGCTGGCCCTGTTCGAAGGCACCGACAAGATGATGCCCGGCCCCGAGTTCGTGCCGGGCTTCTGGCCATGGGGGGCGGCGGTCATGCTCGTGCTCGCGGTGGGAATGCTGATCTCACTGGCCCGCAGGCGTGACCGGATCTGCTCCGCGCTGATCGCGCTGGCCCTCGGGGCCTTCCACTTCGTCTTCTTCACCACCGGAATCTAAAGCGGTCGATGGCAGACAATCGGCTTGCCGGACTCGATAGCCTGTAGAGCATCGATCCCCACTAGCTAGGAGTAGCCGTGCTGCTGCGCATGTCGTCGCTGTTTCTTCGAACGCTGAGGGACGACCCGGCAGACGCGGAAGTCCCGAGCCACAAGCTGCTCGTCCGCGCCGGTTACGTCCGCCGCGTCGCCCCCGGTGTCTACTCCTGGCTCCCCCTCGGCAAGACGGTCCTGGAGAACGTCACGCGCGTGGTGCGTGAGGAGATGAACCGCATGGGCGGCCAGGAGGTGCTCTTCCCCGCGCTCCTGCCCCGTGAGTACTACGACGCGACCGGCCGCTGGACCGAGTACGGGGACACGCTCTTCCGCCTCAAGGACCGCAAGGGTGCCGACTACCTGCTCGGTCCCACCCACGAGGAGATGTTCACCGACATGGTCAAGGGGGAGTACTCCTCCTACAAGGACTATCCGGTGACCCTCTACCAGATCCAGACGAAATATCGGGACGAGGCCAGGCCCCGGGCCGGCATCCTGCGCGGGCGCGAGTTCGTCATGAAGGACTCCTACTCCTTCGACCTCGACGACGAGGGTCTCAAGCACTCCTACGAGCGCCACCGCGAGACCTACATCAAGACCTTCGACAGGCTCGGCATCGCCTACAAGATCTGTTTCGCCACGTCAGGCGCGATGGGCGGGTCGGCCTCGGAGGAGTTCCTGGCCCCCGCGGCCACCGGCGAGGACACCTTCGTGGCCTGCCACGACTGCGGCTACGCGGCCAACGCGGAGGCCGTCGTCACCCCCGCCCCGGCTGTCGAGGGCGCCGGCGAGCGTCCCGCCATGCGGGTGCTCGACACCCCCGACACCCCGACCATCGAGTCGCTGGTCAACCACGTCAACGAGCACCACGGCCTGGGCATCACCGCCGCCCAGACGCTCAAGAACATCGTGGTCAAGGTGACCGTCCCGGGCTCCGGCAAGACCGAGACCCTGGTCGTCGGCGTGCCCGGCGACCGCGAGGTCGACTTCAAGCGGCTGGAGGCGTCCCTGGCCCCCGGCGAGCCCGCCATCTTCGAGGCCGAGGACTTCGCCAGGCACCCCGGCCTGGTCCGCGGCTACATCGGCCCGCAGGTCCTGCGGGATCTCGGCATCCGCTATCTCGTCGACCCCCGCGTGGTCGACGGCACCGCCTGGGTGACCGGTGCCAACGAGCCGGGCAAACACGCCGCGGACGTCGTCGCGGGCCGCGACTTCGTCGCCGACGGCACCATCGAGGCCGCCGAGGTCCGCGCGGGCGACGCCTGCCCGGTCTGCGGCTCCGGCCTTTCCATCGACCGCGGCATCGAGATCGGCCACATCTTCCAGCTCGGCCGCAAGTACGCCGACGCCGCGAAGCTCGACGCCCTCGGCCCCGACGGCAAGCCGATCCGCATCACCATGGGCTCCTACGGCGTAGGCGTCTCCCGCGCCGTGGCCGTGCTGGCCGAGCAGCGGCACGACGAACTCGGCCTGCGGTGGCCCCGCGAGATCGCCCCGGCCGACGTGCACATCGTGGGCACCGGCAAGGACGGTCAGATCGAGGCCGCTGTGGAGATCGCCGAGGAACTGGAGGGGCGCGGCCTGCGCGTTCTGGTGGACGACCGCCCCGGTGTCTCGCCGGGCGTGAAGTTCAAGGACGCCGAGCTGCTCGGCATGCCGACGATCCTGATCGTCGGCCGGGGCCTCGCCCAGGGCGTCGTGGAGCTGCGCGACCGCGCCACCGGCACCAAGGAGGAGATCCCGCTCGCCGAGGCGGTCGACCGCGTCGCCGCGGCCTGCCGGGAGTGAACCCGCGGGTTCGTCCCGCGTCACCGCGCATGTGAAGGAGCGGCCCACCCGCGCGGGTGGGCCGCTCCTTCGTGTCCGTGGTCCCGTCTCAGCGGTGACGGTAACGGGAACTCCGGCCGATCGTCCTGCCCACGTGGAATCCGCCGGGCAGGTTGACGGTCACGTGTTTGCGGCCGTCGGGAGTTCTCGCGATGTGGAATCTGCGATTACCGAAGCCGTGGCCGACCCCTCGTGGAGACAGGTCGATCCGGAAGGGACCGATTTTGATCGACTTTCTGTATCCCCAGCCCATTGTTCTCTCCCCGAACCTCGTGCCGTGTCAGAAGAACGACCGGCGTTCGCGAACGGTTCCCGGGAAACGCCCGTCAGCGGCGCGCGCCGCCGCCGATCGTCTTGCGCCAGTGGAATCCGCCGGGCAGGTTGACGCTCAGCGTGCGGCGCCCATCTGCCGTCTTGGTGACTCTGAAGGCGCGGTTTCCCCAGCTGTGACCCACTCCACTCCGCGAAAGGTTAAGACGGAACGGACCGAACTTCATGGATTTCCGGTATCCCCAGCCCATTGCTCCTCCTCAGGCGTGTTTCACGGAGATTCAGCTACCCGGCAGGCACCGTACAAACATGCTCGAAAGCGGTTTTGAATCTCATTTCACGAACGCCGGGGCCGTAATCAGGCGTCGATACCGCGCTGACCAGCTTGTCACTCCGGGAAACGGGAAAGCGGCCATCGGTGAAAGTCAATCGGTGGCGGTCGCCGGAGGGGAGACGGTGGGTGAGGAGCCCGGGGAGGCGGCGGGCGCGGGCGGCATGCCGGGGAAGGTGTCGATCTCCGGGCGCAGGCCGTAGGAGCGGGTGACGCACTCCTGCATGGCCAGCGCGGCCATCTTGCGCAGCGCCGTGTCGGCGGAGGCCGTCAGCTCCAGGTAGGTGCCGGTCACCCTCCGCTCGACCAGCACGGCCAGCTCCACCGCCTGCGCCGCCGTGGACGGCGTGACCGGGAGCTCGTAGACCGCCGTCGGCTCGGCCGGGGTGCCGCCCATCTCGATGATCATGGTGCGGAGCTGGTCACGGCGGGCGCGGTGGGCGTTGTAGGCCGCCGTCATCTCGGTGCGCAGCCTCCCCGTGCTCCTGGCTGCGATGACTCCGTACGCGTACACGGCGGCATGCTCGGCCGCCAGCGCCGCTTCGAGTCCCCGGTCGGCCCTCACAGCGATCTCGACAGGGCCAGGGCGTGCGCGGCCTCGCAGGCGCCGATGGACGCGATCAGCTGGGCCAGCGGGGGCGAGGCCCCCTCGACCTGCCGGGCACGGAGCGCGGCCGCCCTGCGCTCCAGATCGCGAAGGGCCCGCACCGACACCTTGCCGCCCGCGGACGCGCCGCCGGAGAGCGAAGGCGAAGGGGTGGGTGTCGCGGAGGCGGAGGCGGCGGGCGGGAGGCGGCGGCGGAGCTCGGCCAGATGGGCCTCGTGCCGCCGCCTGAAGGGCACGAGCCTGGCCGAGGGGGCCGAGGCGTACAGGGCCACTGTCCGCTCCTTGCCCGCGATCAGCTCCCGCAGGAGCACGGTCTCGGGATCGGGACGCTCGGCCACCGGAGGCACCCGTTCCTCGGCGGCGCAGCCCGCGGCGGCCACGGCCGCCACCCCGAGAGCGCCGCCCCGCAACAGGGCGCGCCGGGAGACGGAACGCACGGACGACCTCCGGTTCTGTGTCGGCAGCTGACGCACCTAGCATCGTACGGGCTTGGAATAATGGCACCCACCTCGCTTCTCGGACGGCTCCGCCACACCGAGTGGCGCTGTTTCCACGCCCTGGTGTGGATAGGCTGGTTAATCGCATGGGCGAGGTCCGCCCGGCTGAGATCGTGACAATGGGAGGTCGGCATGGGCAACGCCACATCCCGCGACCGCCTGATGAAGCTTCTGGAACCTGTCGTCGGAGCCGAGGGGCTCGACTTGGAGGACGTCACGGTCACCCCCGCGGGCAAGAGGCGGCTGCTGCGTGTCGTCGTCGACCGTGACGGCGGTGTGAGCCTCGACGACGTCGCGGAGGTCAGCCACGCGGTCTCCGCGACGCTGGACGCCGACGACGCGATGGGAGGCGCCCCGTACGTGCTGGAGGTCTCCTCCCCGGGGGTGGACCGCCCGCTCACCGAGCCGCGCCACTGGCGCCGCGCGGTACGGAGGCTGGTCAAGGCCGACCTGAGGGACGGCACCGCCGTGGAGGGCCGGATCGTCGCCACCGACGAGACCGGCGTGGAGCTGGACGTCGACGGCGCGCCGCGCCGCATCGACTATGAGGACCTGACCCGAGGACGGGTTCAGGTGGAATTCCGCCGGCTCGACGACGCCGAAGACGACGGCGAAGACGGCGACGAGGGCTAAGGGGGAGCCTCGTGGACATCGACATGAGCGTCCTGCGCAGCCTGGAGCGGGAGAAGGACATCTCCTTCGACCTGGTCGTCAAGGCGATCGAGGACGCGCTGCTGATCGCATATTTCCGGAGCGAGGGCGCGGCGGCCAAGGCGCGCGCCGAGCTCGACCGCAAGTCCGGGCACGTGACCATCTTCGCCGCCGAACTCGACTCCGAGAGCGGGGAGGTGCTCAGGGAGTTCGACGACACCCCGGGCAACTTCAGCCGCATCGCCGCGACCACCGCCAAGCAGGTCATCCTGCAGCAGCTCCGTGACGCCGAGGACGAGATCAACTTCGGGGAGTTCGCCAGCCGCGAGGGCGAGCTGGTGGCCGGCGTCATCCAACAGGGCAAGGACCCGAGGGTGGTCCTGGTCGACCTCGGCAAGATCGAGGCGGTGCTGCCGCACAGCGAGCAGGTCCCGGGTGAGGAGTACGTCCACGGCGAGCGGATCCGCTGTTACGTGGTCCAGGTCAAGAAGGGGCACAAGGGCCCCTCGGTGACCCTGTCGCGCACCCACCCCGGGCTGGTGAAGAAGCTCTTCGCGCTGGAGGTGCCGGAGATCGCCGACGGTACGGTGGAGATCGCCGCCATCGCCCGCGAGGCCGGTCACCGCACCAAGCTCGCGGTCAGGTCGCGGCGGCCGGGGGTGAACGCCAAGGGCGCCTGCATCGGCCCGATGGGCTCGCGCGTGCGCAACGTGATGACCGAGTTGCACGGTGAGAAGATCGACATCATCGACTGGTCGGAGGACCCCGCGGAGTTCGTGGGGAATGCCCTGTCACCGGCACGTGTTTCCCATGTAGAGGTGATCGATTCCGACGGCCGCGCCGCGCGGGTGACCGTGCCGGACTACCAGCTCTCCCTCGCCATCGGCAAGGAGGGGCAGAACGCCCGGCTGGCCAATCGCCTCACCGGCTGGCGCATCGACATCCGCCCCGACACCCAACCGGGGGACGCGGCAGGTTCCGCAGATGCGTCCACACGGTAAGCTGGAATATGGTGGCCAGGCTGCCCCACTGAGAACGTGTGTGGGGTGCCGGGTTCGCACGGTTTCCTCCGAGCTGCTCCGCCTGGTGGTGGTCGAGGGCGTCATAGTCCCCGACCTGCGAAGACGGCTCCAGGGGCGTGGTGCTTCACTGCATCCAACCCTGAGCTGTCTCGAACTCGCAGAGCGTCGCCGAGCGTTTCCGCGTGCGTTTCGCGTTGCGGTTCCGCTCGACCTGTCGCGGCTGCGTGGCCACCTGGAAGAGCAACAGGCTGAAAGGATCGGGTGAAATGGTTACCGACTGTCATGTAGGACGCCGATTTGATGGGCTGGTCAGATAGCTATGAGCGCCTGATGAGCATGCGGCGATGAGTACGTCAACGTAACGACGGTCCGGCGGCACCGCCTCCCGGGCCGAGACAAGGGAGTGCAGTGGCGAAGGTCCGGGTATACGAGCTCGCCAAGGAGTTCGGTGTGGAGAGCAAGGTCGTCATGGCCAAGCTCCAGGAGATGGGCGAGTTCGTGCGTTCGGCGTCCTCGACTATCGAAGCACCGGTAGTCCGCAGGCTCACGGAAGCGCTGGGCGGCCCCAGTAAGGGTTCGTCCGACAGGGGCAGAGGCCCCAGGCCGCCTCAGGCGGCACCTCGGCCGGGTGACGGCCAGCCGAACGGCGTCTCCTCGGCGCCGACATCCATCCCCAAGCCGGGACCGGCCCCTCGGCCGGGACCGCGACCGGGTCCCGTACCGGCTCGTCCCGCGGCGCCCGCGCCGCAGGCCCCGCCGGTCGTTCCCAGGCCGGAGCCCCAGCAGGCGCAGCCGCCGCGGCAGCAGCCGCCGCAGGTGCAGCCGCCGCGCTTCGAGGCGCCCCGCAGCGACAGCGGCCGCCCGGCGGCCTCCGGTCCCAAGCCGGGCCCGCGGCCCGCTCCGCGCCCCGGTCCGGCGGCGCGCCCCGAGGCACGTCCAGAGGGTCGTCCCTCGGGTGGCCCCGGCGGAGCGCCCTCGGGGCCCAGGCCCGGTGCCGGCGCGGGTGCGCCCAAGCCGGGTCCGCGTCCGGGCCCGCGTGGTCCGCGCCCCGGTAACAACCCGTTCTCGTCGAACGCCAGCGGCATGGGCCAGGCCCGTCCGCCGCGTCCCGGCGGTCCCGGCGGTCCCGGTGGTCCCGGTGGCCCCGGCCGCGACGGCGGCCCCGGCGACAGGGGGCCGCGCCCCGGTCCGCGTGAGGATCGCGGTCCCCGCGAGGGTCGCGACAACGCCGGTCCCCGTCCGCCCGGCGCCCGTTCAGGTCCGCCCGGTGCGGCCGGCCCGCGTCCGGGTCCCGGCGCGGGTGGCCCGCGTCCCGGTGGCGGTGCGGGTGGCCCCGGCGGTCCGCGTCCCGGTGGTCCGCGACCCAGCCCGATGATGATGCCGCAGGGCCGGCCCGCCGGTCCCGGTGGCGGCGCGGGCCGTCCCGGTGGCGGCGCCGGCGCCGGTCGCCCCGGTGGCGGTGCCGGTCGTCCCGGCGGCGGCGGCGGTCGTCCCGGTGGCGGCGGCGGTTTCGCCGGCCGTCCGGGTGGCGGTGGCGGCGCTGGTCGTCCCGGCACCGGAACCGGTGGTCCCGGTGGCGGTGGCGGCGGTTTCGCCGGCCGTCCCGGTGGCGGTGGCCGTGGCCGCGGTGGAGGCACCGCGGGCGCGTTCGGCCGTCCCGGCGGACGTCCGACCCGCGGTCGCAAGTCCAAGCGCCAGCGGCGTCAAGAGTTCGACAACATGCAGGCCCCGGCGATCGGCGGCGTGCAGGCTCCTCGCGGCAACGGGCAGACGATCCGCCTGTCGCGTGGCGCCTCCCTGTCGGACTTCGCCGACAAGATCGGCGCGATCCCGGCGTCCCTGGTGCAGATCATGCTGCACCTGGGCGAGATGGTGACCGCCACGCAGTCGGTCAACGAGGAGACGCTCCAGCTTCTGGCCGCCGAGCTCGACTACAACCTGCTTGTGGTCAGCCCGGAGGAGGAGGACCGCGAGCTCCTGGAGACCTTCGACATCGAGTTCGGCGAGGACGAGGGCGACGAGTCCGACCTGGTCGCGCGCCCGCCGGTGGTGACCGTCATGGGTCACGTCGACCACGGTAAGACCAAGCTGCTCGACGCCATCCGCAACACCAACGAGGTGGCGCAGGAGGCGGGTGGCATCACCCAGCACATCGGTGCCTACCAGATCGCCGCCGAGCACGAGGGCGAGGACCGGAAGATCACCTTCATCGACACCCCGGGTCACGAGGCGTTCACCGCCATGCGTGCCCGAGGTGCCAAGGTGACCGACATCGCCGTCCTGGTCGTCGCGGCCGACGACGGTGTGAAGCCGCAGACCATCGAGGCGCTCAACCACGCCCAGGCGGCCGACGTGCCGATCGTCGTCGCGGTGAACAAGGTCGACAAGGAGGGGGCGGACCCGAGCAAGGTGCGCGCCCAGCTCACCGAGTACGGCCTGGTCGCCGAGGAGTACGGCGGCACCACGATGTTCGTCGACATCTCCGCCAAGAACGGGACCGGCATCGAGAACCTTCTCGAGGCCATCCTGCTCACCGCGGACGCCGAGCTCGACCTGCGGGCCAACGACACGATGGACGCGCAGGGCGTCGCCATCGAGGCCCACCTCGACAAGGGCCGTGGTCCGGTCGCGACCGTGCTGGTCCAGCGCGGCACGCTCCGGGTCGGCGACTCGATCGTCTGTGGCGAGGCCTTCGGCCGCGTCCGGGCGATGCTCGACGACAAGGGCGAGGCGATCCAGGAGGCCGACCCGTCCCGTCCGGTGGCGGTCCTCGGTCTGACCGCGGTGCCGGGTGCCGGTGACAACTTCATCGTCGTCACCGACGACCGGATGGCACGCCAGATCGCCCAGCAGCGCGCGGCGCGCAAGCGCATCGCGGACATGGCCAAGTCCGGCCGTCGCCGCACCCTCGAAGAGCTCTTCAGCGAGATGGAGAAGGGCCAGGTCGACGAGCTCAAGCTCATCATCAAGGGTGACGTCTCCGGTTCCGTCGAGGCTCTGGAAGACGCGCTGCTCAAGATCGACGTCGGTGACGAGGTGCGCCTGCGGGTGCTCCACCGCGCCGTCGGTGCGATCACCGAGTACGACGTCAACCTGGCGGTCGCCGACGACAACGCGGTCATCATCGGCTTCAACGTGCGTCCCGAGGTCAGGGCGCGCGACCTGGCCGAGCGCGAGGGCGTCGACATCCGCTACTACTCGGTCATCTACCAGGCGATCGAGGAGATCGAGGCGGCCCTCAAGGGCATGCTCAAGCCGGAGTTCGAAGAGGTCCAGATGGGCACCGCGGAAGTCCGCGAGGTCTTCAAGGTGCCGAAGATCGGCAACATCGCCGGTGCTCTGGTCCGCTCGGGCACGATCGTCCGCAACAGCAAGGCCCGTCTCATCCGCGGCGGGGTCGTCATCTCCGACAACCTCACCGTCTCCTCGCTGCGTCGCTTCAAGGACGACGCGACCGAGGTGCGCGAAGGGTTCGAGTGCGGTATCGGTGTCGGCTACAGCGACATCAAGATCGATGACGTCATCGAGACCTTCGAGATGCGGGAGAAGCCGCGCGCCTGATGCCAGGACAAGGCGACAGGGCCGTCCGCCGGCCGCCCCCTCCGGGGCGCGCAAATGGGATCGTGGAGCTCGACCTGACTCCATGATCATCTTCTATGTGATCTGAACATCGACGCCGCCTCCGGGCGGTTTTTTCATG